>LJUD01000184.1 GCA_001304035.1 bacterium SM23_31
AAACTGTTTTTTCCGCAATCATTTTGCATAGCTCCTATTATATGGTAAACTTCCAATTTTTTAACCGCAAAGGTCACAGAACCGAAATTTATATAAAAATCATAGTGATCTCTGCGGTTAGATTAAATGTTATTTTGGTGTCAACTTTATTCCCGTTCAATAATAATAGCGGTAGCCTCGCCGCCGCCGTTGCAGAGAGCAGCCAGCCCCCGTTTTACATTCCGGTTTTTCATTGCATACAACAGGGTTGCCAATATCCGGGCTCCACTGGCACCGATCGGATGCCCGATTGCAACGGCACCGCCGTTTACGTTGACTTTATCCGGATCGAGATTAAGCAGCTTGTTATTCGCTATTGATACACAGGAAAATGCCTCATTAATTTCGAACAGGTCTATATCATTCACCGTTAATCCTGCTTTTTTCAGGACACTATTTATTGCATCGGCAGGAGCGGTGGTGAACCATTCCGGCGCTTTAGATGCAGCGGCGGATGCCTTGATTTTTGCCAATGGAAAGATATTCATCGAGGCAGCTTTTTCTGCGGACATGAGCACAACAGCGGCGGCTCCGTCGTTGATACTCGAAGCATTAGCAGCGGTAACCGTTCCTTCCTTTTCAAATGCCGGACGAAGTTTTGGAAATTTTTCCGGGACGCCCCTCGACGGTTCCTCGTCTTTATTAATAACAACAGGTTCACCTTTTCTTTGAGGAACTTCGACGGCAACAATTTCATCGTCAAATTTACCGGAATGCATCGCCTCAACTGCACGGCGATAACTCTCGGCTGCATAGGCATCTTGTTCTTCGCGGGTTATGTTCATTTCGTGGGCACATAGTTCTGCTGCACATCCCATATGGAAATCGTTATAGACATCCCACAATCCGTCTTTAATCATTAAGTCCGTGATCTGACCATGACCGAGGCGATAACCTGTGCGTGCACTTTCGAGAATATATGGTGCAAGGCTCATATTTTCCATGCCGCCTGCAGCAATCACCTCGGCATCGCCCAACTGAATGGCTTGTGCTCCAAGCATTACCGCTTTTAATCCCGAACTACAGACTTTATTGACCGTCATACAATCCACGTTGTTCGGCAATCCTGCAAAAATAGCCGCCTGACGTGCCGGCGCCTGCCCCATTCCCCCACTTAGAACACAGCCCATTATAACCTGGTTAACCTCCTCGGGCTTAATATTAGCGCGTTTGACTGCTTCACTAATTGCAATAGCTCCCAGTTTCGGCGCAGGCAGGGTACTGAGACCGCCGTTAAATGTGCCGACCGGTGTACGACATGCTGACACAATCACAACATCCGGTAAACTATCCATAAGAAAATTTCTCCTTTTAACTTTGTGTGTATTTAAATATGACTATTTTAATAATTTCGAAGAACGAATTTCGAATTGTTACGAATATAATTATAATACCCTGCCATCCACGCATCCAGAGCTTTTTCAATCCTCATTTAAATCCGCGGGAGTAAGTATGACACCGTTTTCCGTTTGTTTCAAATAACCGGCGTGCAGGCGCGGCGCGTGGGGAAACACAACGAGCCAGTTCTCTTCAATCGCCTGCCTTAAAAGCCTTTTTTTGGCTTCGAGCGTATCAAGCGGATTAGTGTCGTATCCCATAATATATGGTATTTTTATATGGCTGTTAGTCGGTATAATATCTCCTAAGTAGCATGCCTTTTTACCGCCGGATTCAACCAGTACAATTTGATGATGAGGGGTATGCCCTCCCGTTACTTCGACCCGAATACCGCCGACAATCTCCTCATCCCCTTTCAGGAACTGGACCCGGCGGTGCTCGTGCAGCGGGAGAAAATTTTCCGGCAGGTAACTTGCTTTTGTCCGTTCATTGGGATTAACTGCAAAATCCCATTCTCCCTGCTGTATATAGTATCGTGCATTTGGAAATGCAGGCATCAAGCTGCCGTTTATGTCTTTTTCTACCGAACCGCCCGTGTGATCAAAATGCAAATGTGTTAGAATAACGCCTGTAATGTCTTCTTTGTTAATACCCATTTCACTCAGACTTTTTATTATATTGGAAGTTTGAACGAGTGCAAGAATATCTTTATTTTTTTTATCCCATTTATCGCCGATTCCGGTATCAACAATAAAAACTTCTTTATCAAAACGGATGACCATCGGGTTTAGGCTCAAAAGAATCCGGTTTCGTTCATCAGAGGGATTGGTTTTATTCCAGAGCAGCTTTGGCACAATCCCAAACATCGCACCACCGTCGAGTTTAAAATAATTATCCCAGGCAATTAATATTTCAAATTTACCGATATGCACAAATATTCCTCTATTTTTTTAATTTAATGAAACCTTTAGACAGTGTTTCAATTTATGTCCTTCACCGGTACGTTTCTCATGCAGCTTTTTAATAAAATTTTTGAATTATCTGCCGGAAATGTACAAAATCGATAGATACGCGTTATTCTGCGGATTTACCAGTTGATTTTAGAGCGGCGCCGGCGGCTGAGCTGTTCCCGCCGCCGGCATTATATTTATCATACGCTTTAATAATATCTTTTACCAATCGATGCCTGACGATATCCGTTGATTCCATGTAGATGAAATCTATCCCCGGGATGCCTTTCAGTATATGTTGAATTTGAATTAATCCTGATTGAGATTTATCATGTAAATCAACCTGAGTGATATCTCCGGTAATAATTGACCGGGAATTAGGGCCAAGCCTTGTCAGAAACATTTTCATCTGCAGGGTAGAGCTGTTTTGCGCTTCGTCCAATATTACGAATGCGTTGTTTAACGTTCGACCCCGCATGTATGCCAGCGGTATAATTTCAATAATATTGTCCTCGATTAACCTTTTCAGTTTAGCCTGTGGAAGCATGTCGTTTAACGCATCGTGGAGCGGCCACAGGTATGGTTCAATTTTTTCTCTGAGGTCTCCCGGCAGAAAACCGAGGCTTTCACCTGCCTCAACCGCAGGGCGTGAAAGAATAATCCGTTTTACTCTTTTACTTTTTAGAAATTGTACTGCCATTGCCACGGCGAGGTAGGTTTTACCTGTACCTGCGGGGCCTATCGCAAAAGCAATCTCGTTTTTCTGAACCGATTTATAATATTTTAGCTGACCTTCTGTTCTTGGTCTGATATACCCGCTGTCAGTAAAAAGAATTACAGAATCGAGCTCTTTTTTTGTATGTTCCGGCGGTTTATCAATTTGAATCAACCGAATTGCCGTCTCAACATCCTGCCGGTCAAGTTTTTTGAATTTATTGATGTGAAAAATTAATTCGGACAATAGATTTTCTATCTGTTGAACCGTTTCTTCATCGCCGGAAAGTATTACATTCTGACCACGAACGGTAATTTTTGCATCGAAATGTTTTTGAATGATTTTGAGGTTGCTGTCATTCATCCCCAAAAATATAAGGGGGTCGATTCCGTGTAAATCAAAAGTTTTTTTTACTTCTATCATGTATTTGAACAAATCGCCCACTAAAACACTTTAAAAGTCCCCATCTTATCACTGCGTTAGAGTCGAGTTTCAGTGTCGTGTGCAGATCGGTTTCTCAGCTCCCTTCCCAGAAAAAATAAAAAAAAGGCTCAAGGTTTACATTAAACCCTGAGCCTTTTCAAGATTACCTAAATATAAATAAAATTGCTATATTCATACGTCCGTAGTCAACATCATAATACCAAAAACCGGAATTCCAGCAGTTGTCACCTGATAAAAAGAATCATGTGGGGATAAATTAGGTCTTTATCCATTATGACATCTTCATTTAGTTCATATAGTCTTGTCCACATAAACGGGTCGTTATATACGTGCGGATAACCGGCTATCTTGGAGAGGAATTCACCCCTCACGACCAGGTGTTCATTTTCGAGCACATCGTGGAAAATTTTGAAATCCTGTCCCGGGAATATGAGGTCCGGGTTTGTAATCATATCGCGGTTTTTCGTGTATATTCGTATCCACTGGAAAGGATCGTTATATACTTCCGGTTTTCTGGCTATTCTCCAGAGATAATCCCCATTGACAACAGTATACACTTCGAAAGGCGGTTTGGCATTAGCCAGTGCATTTTTTAACCTGTTAAGGAGATTTCTGATATCATTGACAATCGGTACGGCATCGGGGTGTTTTGCCACTTTTTGACCTGCGAGTTGCTCGAACCGCATTTCAACACGTGCAACTTCATCCCCTCTTTTGTACAATTCACCGGACTCAAGGTTCAAAAGCCCCTGAATCTGAGCACGCAGCTGGTTCAACGCATCAATAAATCGTGCGTAACCCTCCGGCGAAGAATCAAGCGCCCGCCAAAAGTCGGCTTGTGTCTGTAGAATTTGTTTGTCAAGTTCGGCTAATCGAGCTCTAAGCGCATCAATCTCGCTTTGAAGCGCTGCGATTTTTACCTGGGCGGCTTCCTCTCTATCTTTCTCTACTTGTAATGCAATAAGATAGTCTTCATATTTCATTTTTTCTTGCGCAAATAGAGACGCCGTACCGAGCAGGCTTACCGCTATTACAACCATTAAGGTTATAAACAAATATTTTGATTTCATGCCTCTGTAACTCCTATTCTTTTAAACCAAAATTTTCGTGAATTAATATAAGGCAAACTGCTATTTTTCACCACCAACTTTCTTTAACATGTCCTGCCATTTTTGCAATTCCTGCTCTTTTACCCTGATCTGCTGCTCTAAATTGGCTTTTTCGAGCTCGAGCCGCGCAATTTCCTGTTCGGCGGCATCTGCAGCTTGTTTTTGAGCCTCTAATGCCTGAAGGTCTTCCTCACTGGCATATTTTGTACATCCACCAAAAACAAAAACCATGCTCGCAAGGGAGATACTCAAGACAATTACTGAAGTCTTTAATTTTCGCTTCATGAATAAGTTTCCTCCTTTTGTGGAAATATAGAGAAAGTAAAAAAAATTATATTATTTTATACCGATAGTAAAGAAAACATACTAAATAAAAGAAATAATGTCAAGTGAAAAATTTTTTCATATTGTACTCTGAATGGACCTTATTAGAGCACATACATCTTATTGTAGTATTATTATCATAGCCTTACTATATGTAGTACAATTTATTTTTTAATATTTTTTTATTTTCCCTCTTCAATTTCATCGAGATGAGGTCTCGGCTTCAATGATTTTGCGCCAAAAAAGAGCCTGAAGTCATCAACGCCTGCAATCAAACACGGAATAATAAACAGAGTAAACACTGTTGAGAAAAATAATCCTCCGACAATTGTTGCGGCAAGCGGTCCCCAGGTCTCCGATTTACCGCCAAGACCGACTGCCATCGGAAGCAGACCGAAAATCGTTGTTACGGAAGTAAGGATAATAGGGCGGAGGCGCACCGAACCCGCCAAAATGATCGACCTCCACCTGCCGTAGCCTTCCTGCCGGGCATTATTAAGAAAACTTATCAAAACAAGCGCATCGTTAACGACGATTCCCGCAAGCGCCACAATACCGTACATTGTATTTAAGCTGAACGGGCTGTTGATAATAAGCAGCCCTGCGATTGCGCCGATAAATGCAAAGGGAATAGTATATAATATTATTAAGGGCTGCATCAAAGAGCTGAACTGACCACCGAGTATAACATATATAAGGAAAACACCCAGTATGAATAGCTTCCAGAGTCCTTCCATTGATTCGCTTAACTCGGAAAACTCGCCGCCGAATTTCAATGAATAGCCGGGATACCGTGCGCCGAGGTCAGCAAATTCTTCCATTACCTTTTTATTAACTTCATTTGAATTCGTTATTGCCTTATCAACATCTGCAATAACGGTAACTGCTCTTATTCTATCTGTACGGTTTATTGCCGTATATACAGGTTCAATTGTGTACTCTGCAATATCTTTTAATGACACCATCTGCCCGAAAGGCGTTGCTATTTTCATGTTTTCCAGGTCTTTAAAACTGCTTCTTGAATTTTCCTTATATTTAACAATGATATCGATTTCTTCATCGAGTTCTCTGAATTTTGAAGCGACGGTTCCTTCGAATGCTGTACGAACCGTTGAGGCGACCTGAAAAATATCGAGCCCATAAAGAGCTGCTCTTTCTTCATTGATTTTGAGTCTGAGCTCTTTTTTACCGATATCGAAATCGTCCTTAATGTCCGAAACCCCGTCTATTTTCCCCAGTGCATTTTTAACTTCATTTGCAATCAACAGGAGTTTATCATAATCATCGCCCCGCACTTTTATTTCAACAGGGGGACCGACCGGCGGACCGGTCATAACTTCCGAAAAATCAATGGATTTAATACCGGAAATATCCGCTGCCCTTTCGCGGAGTTCCTCAATATAAGAATCGACACTCCGTTTCCTGAACTTAGAATCAACCAGTTCTATAGTGACCTGCCCTACGCTTGGCTTGAGATACCATGCGCTTTCCGTCTGCATCATTCCCGTATTAGTAACGATCGACTTAACATCCGATTTCGGGAGCTTAGATGCACGTTCTTCCAATTGTCTTATAATACGGTCGGTTTCCCCGAGCGTGGTTCCCTCCGGCATAGTAACAAAAACAAAAAACTGGGAAATCTCATCTCCGGCAAACATGTCTACACCGGTATATACAAAAACAAGAACAACACATATGAAAAAGAGCAGAATACTTTTTTCCGTTTTTTATCGGATTTTTTAGCCGTCGGACTCCATTCAGCAACATGTGACGGAAGGATGAAGAATGCTTCAACAAGAGATGCCAACAGCGCAAGACTTACGACTATCGGCATTATTTTAAAGAATTCACCCATAATGCCGGGAACGAACATCAAGGGCAGAAACGCAGCGACAGTTGTACCGGTCGCAGCCAAAACGGGCAATGTCACTTCTTTCGTGCCGATAATTGCTGCTTTATACGGCGTATATCCTTTTTGAATATAGCGGTAGCAATTTTCTACCACAATAATCGCATCGTCTACAATTATTCCCAAAACCAGAACGAGACCAAAAAGGGAACTGCCGTTAAGCGAATTATCGGTAATGCGCAGGAAGATGAACGTCGCCATAAATGTTACGGGTATTCCTATTCCGACAAAAAGAGCATTCCGCCAGCCGAGAAACAGCCAGAGTACAATAAGAACCATAACCAGTCCCATCAAGGCATTCGATTCAAGTACTCCGATTATATCACCGACAGGCACCGCCATGTCATTAGAGAAAGATATAGTAACGCTTTCCGGCAGTTCTGCCTGCTTTTGCTCCACAACTTTTCTTACTTCTTTTA
>LJUD01000185.1 GCA_001304035.1 bacterium SM23_31
CAGCCGTTTCCGCAGCTGCAAGCGGGTCGAATGTTAACCCGGTATGCCCTCCAAAGAGTTCGGATGTCTGACCGTAGCCGGGCGGGCGGGGCGGGATAAGATTCAATATTCTTTCATCCAAAGCAAGCGCTTCAGGATTGATAGTCTCAAGCAGAGTATTCAATGCGCGCCGCTGTTCTTCCGGCGGCACAATCTCTATAATCATATTTTGCCCGTCGCCCCGAAATGCGTAAATATAGTTTGCTCCGCCGAGAACTTTTGATGCTGCCGTAACCTGGTAGCGGTGAAAGAAATAAACCGGAACGAGTACCTCTTCGAGAGTCGCCATAGGTGTACCCATTCGAATATTATTTTCAGAGAACCGTTCAAGTGCAAGGCTTCGGATTTTCATGATGTTCTCTAATTCATCAACGGCATTTGCACCGTTATCCCACTGATGCGCATAAGGATGAGCCGTGCCGGGTGAAGTCGCATCCTGGTTTGAAATGTAAAATATGCCGCGTTCCATGGCATCGGTCAATATTTTGTTGAGCGCCTTTTTCTCATCGACTCCGTCGGGGAAATCCTGATAATTCCATTCTATCGATACTTTGTCCCATTCTCCGATTCCTTCTGCGTATGCATCCGAAATGTCGATAGAACCGTCGTCGTCAATTTTTACAAGTGGATGCGGGTAATCCATGACGCTTGCCCTGTTAAAAACGCTTGCCATATAGTTGTGTCCGAATCCGAGAGTATGACCTACTTCGTGGACGGAAAGCTGCCGAATGCGTGCTAAAGCCATTTCCTCCATTTCAGTTGAAACAGGCTTGCCTTCCTCGTACGGAGCAAGAAGTCCCACGGCAATGAGAAAATCCTGGCGCACCCGCTGGGAACCAAGTGTGACGTGACCTTTGATTATTTCTCCGGTACGGGGATCGGTTACTCCGCCGCCGGAAGACCAGCCGCGTGTCGACCTGTGAACCCAGTTGATCACGTTATATCTTACGTCCATAGGGTCTGCACCTTCCGGCATTAATTCTACCCGGAAAGCATCTTTATAGCCGGCTGCTTCAAAAGCCTCATTCCACCAGCTTGCTCCCTCGATAAGCGCCGACCGTATTGGTTCGGGTGCGCCGCGGTCTACATAATAAACAATTGGTTCCACCGGTTCGCTTACTGCTGCATTTGGGTCTTTCTTTTTAAGCCGGTGACGACGCGCAAAACGTTTCACTATCGGTTCGCTTATCGGCGCGGCAAAGTCCAAATAAGTGACGCTGCCTGCTGCAGAACGGGGATCATATTCCCTCAGTTCATAACCATCGTCAGGCAATTGTACAAATGAATAGCGTTGACGCAGGGTAATTGCTGTAGCGTCCGGAGTAACACTCCGTACAAAATTACCCGGGCTTTCTCCTGTAAATGTCAGCATAACCTCAAATTCCGTATTTTGCGGGAAATTCTTAGTGCAGGGCAGGTAAAACGCCGACCGGGAAACATCAAGTCTGTACGCACCCTGGTTTCTTCTATTGAGTGTGCCAATAACATTGTATCCGTCGCGCAGTAGAAATGAACTTGCATCCACAAGGACTTTGCCGTCTTCTTCCGCTGCTATTTGAAATCCCCATATCACGGACCGGGCAAATGCTTCTTCAACCGCTTTTTGTTCGTAAAGATTGTCGGTTGCAGCGCGATAAGAATAATTCGGCTGAACTAACATAACTTTTGGACCGATTCGCTGGAATTTAACTACTTTCGTACTTCCGAGACTGTTTCGGTCTAAACCGACGTCATTTGAACCGAGACCTGCGGTCAGTGAATTAATAAAAATGAATTCTGTATCAAATTTGTCGATTTCCAGCCAGATTTTATCTGTTTTTACATCATAGTAGAATGTAAAAAATCCGGCATATTTTTCCATCCCCGAGGTTTTGCTGCTTATGGTAGGCTGCTGAGCAAAACCGATCGAGGAAAGAAGAATAAAGCATAAAAGTAGAATCGTACATTTTTTCATAACGTACCTCCTGGTAGATTTATTGGTTGATCCGATTAATTTGTATCCACAGTCAATAAAAAATAAACATAATTTGTCTGAACCGCAGATGAGTGCTGATGATAAGATGAGTATGATATTTGTCACATCACAATAATCATTTTATTTCAGTTTTAAAAAAGGATTGAGAGAGATGTATATATAAACTTCCCCATTAACCAGCGAAAGCGCTAAATATCTTTCCATTTATTCAATATTTCAGAGAGTTTTTCCCGTGTGAGATTACCGCCGGAAAGCAGCAGAACCACCTTTTTGCCCTTCAAACGGTCTGCATATTTGAAAGCGGCGGCAGTTGAGGCGGCACCGGCACCTTCTGCAAGGTTATGCGTGGTATCAAGTAACCTTACAATTGCACTTTCCATTTCCTCCTCGGATAAGAGCACAACGTCGTCAATCATTTTCCGCATGATATTAAACGTGTATTCAAACGCAACACGCGTGGCGAGTCCGTCTGCAAAAGTTTCTGCCGAGGGGTGAGTGAGCAGTTTATTAGCTTTGTATGATTTATATACGGCAGGAGCTTGTTCGGCTTGTACGGCAATGACCTGAATTTTTGGATTGAGCGATTTTAATGCAATAGCATTGGAGCAGCATGACCTCCCCCCGCCTACAGGACATATAAACATATCAATATCGGGAAGCGCCTCATAAATCTCTAACCCAATTGTGCCGACTCCATGCAGTAAATACGGTTCATTGGCAGGGTGTACATACACCAGTTTATCCTGAACCGCCCGTTTTTCACAGGCTTCCCGTGCTTCATCGAAATCTTTTCCGGTAAGTACAACTTCCGCTCCGAGGTTTTTCATAGCTCTTGTTTTATCAGGATTACTGCCCTCAGGCGCATAAATTATTGCCTTTACTCCGAAAGTTCTTGCTGCATAGGCGATAGACTGCCCGTGATTTCCGGTGGATGCGGTTGTTACTCCTCTTGATTTTTCCTCATCGGACAAATGGCTGATGCGAACAAGACCGCCGCGAACTTTGAAAACACCTATAGGCTGATAATTCTCAAACTTGATATAAATTTCCGCACCGATCTCATCGCTGAACTGCTTATTGTAATATAACGGCGTAGGTTTAAGATATTTATAGACAATACTTCGTGCTTTATAAATATCACCTATCGTAGGTTCTCCCATAGCATTTACTCTTTTTTAATTTTTGAAGAAGATTATTATTTAAAGGAATATAAAAGTGATTTACAAAACCGGTTCATCATGTTAATGTCTACTTGAAATCAATAAAAAATAAGATTAAGTTATCGGAACTACTCCGATATGTTCTCGGGTTTTTTTACTCATATCTAAATGTTCTTGAAATACTAATGCAACAAATATAACAAATTAATAAATAAAATGTAATGAAATTTAAATAAAAATAGCTCACGGTAATTTTCAATTCAAAAAACTTTCTCTTTGATTTTAATAATTGTAGTTGTTACATTTAACAGTAGTTTTAAAAATTCTTAATACTAATACAGTTAGTTTTTGCGGTAATAAATGTATATGCGGCGACATTTTCATATCCGATTACTGTTGTACCTTGTTGCATTTTGTATAATGCCTTCTCTTGTGTCGGCACAGCCAGGAACAACAGCCTTTATTAATGCGGAATATAAAAGTGTTCCGGATGATGTAAATATAATGACCACGAGCAAATACAGGAAAGTAATCGACCTTAATGGCGAATGGGAAATAAATACAGGTAAAAGCGAAGAATGGTATACGATTCAAGTTCCAAGTTCATTGGATATACAAAAAAAGCTCCATTTCAGGAAAAAATTCTATCTTCCGGAAGATATAGAAAATTATCATGTAAAACTATTCGTACATGGGATTAACTATAGTTGTTCAATAAAACTTAATGGGAGTTTTATTCGTTCTCATTCCGGAGGGTATTCCGGTTTTTCACTGGATATTCTTGAATCAACATTGAATCCCGGTCGGGAAAATATCATTGAAATAGAAATAGATAACGGTCCGGGATCCGATATATATACATTCCTGAGACCGCTGCCATGGGGGTGGAAAAAATATGCAGGTATCGTGAGAGAAATATATCTCTTGCTTCAACCGAAAATTACCATAACCAGTTGGAAGCTCGATTACAATTTTAATAAAATGTATGAACAATGTTCCGCTGTATTTACTTTTACCTTTCAAAATTTTGGTCAGGCTTCTAAAACAAGTCAAACGGGAAACACTGAGTTCGAACAGGAAAATATTCAGGAAATCGGATATTTCATAGAAGTATATGATGTGCATACAGGTAAGCTTGTTAAAAGCAACGCAGATAATCCTAAGTTTATTATGATACACCAGGGATTTCAAGATACGTTGCTTTTTACTTTTAATGATATTTCATTATGGTCGCCCGAAAATCCCGTTCTCTACCGGCTAAAGGTAACGGTTATAAGACGGAATAATGTAATTATCGACGGTTTTCAAACTACTTTTGGATTTCGGGATATTAAAATACGGGATAATAGCCTTTTTTTAAATGGACAAAAAACGAAACTCATTGGTATTTACCGCATTGAACAGCACCCCGATTACGGCGTTTCTTTACCGTGGGAAATTCAAAAGCAAGACGTACAGCTTATGAAAAATCTTGGGATAAATGCGGTTCGTTCGGGACCATACCCGAATCATCCCTATTTCTATGAATTGTGCGATTCATTAGGTTTGATGGTTCTGGAAGAGATACCGGTTTATCAAATCCCTGCAAGCATTATTGGCAAGCAGGAAACTATTGATTATGCTTCGTTACTTTTGCAGGAGATGATCGAACGTGACCGCCGGCATCCATCAATTATAGGCTGGGGATTAGGTTCCAATCTCGACGTAACAGATAAAAGAACCGCTCAATATATTGCACAATTAGTTTCTCTGGCACGGAAACTTGATAACAGACCTCTTTATTATTCTTCAGAAATAAACCGGAATGACATATGTGAAGACCTGATTGATGTTAAGTTGTTGGATTTCTATAATCCCGAATTGTCCAAATTGGAATATACCGTAACAGAAATGGAGAAAATCAATCCGGAGTCTCCGGTTTACATAGGCCGCATCGGTTCGTTAGTAATTCCTGAAAATGTTGACATAGGATACACTTCATTAGATTACCAGGCGAAATACGTTAGTGATTTATATTCATTAGTTAATAATAATGAATTTATAAAGGGCGTTTTTTTCTGGAGTTTTGCTGACTGGTGGGGCAGTGTTCCGGTGCTTGCGCAATGGTCAAGCAATGCTAATCAGGTTTATCATCGGGGACTGGTTACCGAAAACCGCAAACCCCGCCGAGCCTATCAAGACCTTAAAACGGTAATTCTCAGCGACCGGTTAACGTCCCTTACAGTTAGTGACATACGTGATGAATCCCAGGAAACACTTATCTTAATCGGATTTGCAATAATTATTATTTTATTAGTTGCGCTCAAACAACACAGGTGGTTTGGCAAGAATTTTCGCCGCTCACTTTTATTTACTAAGATTTTCTTTGATGATATTTTAGATAAAAGGAATATACAAACCCGGCAGGCGATGATGTTGGGTTTTGCAATTACATCCAGTTTTGCCCTTGGAATTGCAAGTTTAAGCTTCTTCTATAGAGAGAACATATATTTCGATTTAATCATATCCCAATTTTTTACTTCTCTTGGTTTGAAAAAAGTAGTTGTCTATTTGATCTGGCATCCTATTATGAACGTTATTATAATAACTCTTCTGCTTTTATGCCTTGTCTGGGTAGTCGCACTGCTGCATAATCTGGTGCTTATGATATTCGGTTTAAACCGTGGAGTTACTTTTTCATTTAATTTAATAATTTGGGCAGGCAGCAACCTAATTTTTATTCTTCCATTTTCTATGGCGTTTTACTCAGCGCTTAATCATTCTTCCGCACTGCTCGTTTATATGATTATTTTCATCATTTTTATATTGTGGTATATCAGCCGGTTTCTTTTTGCACTTAAAATCACATATGATAGGTTTTTTAAAAAGGCTTTGATCAGCATTGTGTCAATTGTTATTATTTTAATTGCAGGAATGGGATTATTTTTTCAAAAAAAATATCAGACTTTTACTTATATTGATTTTTACCTGACAACCATAAACTCTCAATATAAGTAATAATAATTGTTTATGTATTTAATCCGTCTATATTACTTTTACGTTCTATGAGGATGTTACCATCAACAAACAGCTGTCAGCTAAAAATTTTCAACCTTTTCAGTTATTTGACTTAATACTGACCGCTGAAAGCTGGGAGCTAATTGCTTTTTGCTGAATAAACTTGCTAATCAGGGAAAAATATTATGTATTTGTCTCAGGTTGAATTAATTGGTTTTAAATCTTTTGCTCACAGGACAAAAATCACTTTTGATGACGGCATTACAGCAATTGTGGGACCAAATGGCTGCGGTAAAACTAACATTGTGGATGCTATACGTTGGGTACTGGGCGAACAAAAAACCTCTGTACTTCGCAGTGACAGGATGGAGAATGTTATTTTTAACGGCACTATGAACCGCCGCAGGCTTGGATATTCCGAGGTCGTAGTTGACATTTCTAATCTGTTGATGGACAGCGGTATGGGTGTGGATGCATATTCTGTTATTGAACTAAGCATGGTTGAAATGATTCTGAGCGACCGTGATGAATACCGCAAACGCCTGTTTGAAGAGGCATCGGGAATAACAAAATATAAAGCCCGGAGGCAGGAAGCTCTTCGGAAGCTGGAGGCTACGCGGCAGGACCTTGTAAGAGTCAGGGATATAATCAATGAAGTTGAAAGAAGTGTTAATGCTTTAAAATCACAGGTAAACCGGGCAAAACGCTACGAAAAATTTAAATCAAAATTAGTTGCCGTTGAAAAACAATATTATCATGCCAAGCAAGCTGAATTACTGGAAAGAAAAAAGCCGATTGAAGATGAAATTAATACGCTCACCAACCAGTACAACCTGCTGTCTGGAAAAACAGCAAAACGCAGGGCAATATTAGATAAGTCTCAGAGTGAAATTCTTGCAAAGCAGGGAGTGCTTACTAATGCTCAGGAAATGCTCAATAAATTTTCTGAACGTGTCCGTACAGCAGATAGTAATCATGCAAAATTACAGGAACGCCTTGTTGCGTTGAAAGAGACCATCGACCGAATCACTAATGAAAACAGCGTTTTTAAGACTAAAATTAAAGAAAATGACAGCCAATTCCACACGGTTAGCGAGGATATTGCCTCGTATAGGATTGAATTGAATTCTGCAATGAAAGACCTTGAGCGTATTAAATCCGGGCGGGATACATTTCTCAGTAACTATATGCATAAAAAGAGCAAATACTTGAGTAAAAGTCAGAAGATATTCGATGTGTTAAAGAAATTAGAAGAAAAAAATAGGAAAAAGGATGCGATTATTCGTGACAATAGGGAAAGAAAATTACAACTTGAACGGTTGAAATCCATCCGGGAAAAGTCTCTTGCCCATTTGAATGAGCTTTCGGATAATCAAAAAAGTATTAATGCAAACACAGAAGGATTAACTACTCATCTTGATGCGGTAAAGGCAGACAAAATAAGCGCCATAAAACGACTTGAACACAGCAGCCGGCGGATTAATGAATATGAAAATGCAGTCAATAATAAAAAAATATCTCTGGAATCTTTTAAAACAAAGCTGCAATTTTTAAATAATCTTGTAGAAGGATATGGCGGTCTTTCGGGTGGTGTTTCAGCAGTTTTAAATGCAAAAGATAAGCTCAAAGGTGTTCTTGGCACTGTCGGAGATTTCCTTTCTGTTCCGAAAGAATACAGGATTGCCGTTGAATCCGTTTTAGGCGAACAGTCTCAGTATATCATTGTTGATAAATGGCGAAATATCCAGAATGCAGTGGATTTTTTACGAACGGTACAGGGTGGTCGTGCCACATTTATTGCGCTTGACAGAATAGCTGACCAAGCTGAGCATTCACTCATTAAACCGGAAAATTTAAATATTAAAAATGGCTCTCTTTTAATTGAAAAAATAACCGCCCCCGACAATATGCAAAGATTACTGTCTGTTTTGCTGGGTGATGTAATTCTCATTGACGATAATGAAATTTCTCAAGTAGCTGTAAAATATTCCACCGCATTACCGTGTAAAATTGTTAATAAAAACGGTGAAATCATTTCTGTCGGTTATATGTTTACCGGCGGGAGTATGTCTAAAGAAAGTACAGGAATTGTTGGTCGCAAAGATAGAATTATAGAACTGGAAAAAGAAATTAATGCTGTTAAAGGTGAAATTACGGAAACGGAACGATTATTAGAAGATGAATATGCTGCTAAAGAACATGGTCAGGAAGACATATCCCGGATTGATGAAAAGATCGATGCCATATATCATGATTTGGAGTTGTCTAAACGTAAGCTTGGTATTACAAATTTTGAAATACAACAGATTAAAGAAAGTATCGGGCAAATAGAATCCGATATTGAACATCTCGAACTCACCGGAAAAGACAGTTACGAATTGGATGAAATTAACGGTGACATTGCTCTATTACAAAATGAGCATGATACACTGCAAAAGGAACACGAACTATTTCAATCGGAAGAAGAGGCATTAGAAATAGAGCGGCAAAAGTATGAAAATCAATTCTCAGAATGTAATACCCATGTTGCACGGAGCAGCGAGTTAATGCACAGTTTAGAAAGGGAAAAAAGCAGACTGCAGCAATTACAAGCAGAGTATAGTGATGAGATTGAAAAACGTAAAATATCCTTGCGCGATGCGAAGGAACAGCAAAAATCTACTGAGGCACAATTAGTGGAATTGGAGAGAACATTAGAGCAACTTTTTTCAGAACAGAAGGAATATGAAGACAAAGTGCTGATAAACAGGGAAGAGTTAAACAAATTACAGGAAGAAAAACAGAAAGATTTAGATGAATTTCTTGAACTGCAAAAGCAAATAAGCACATTACAGGAAAATACTCAAAAAGGAAGGGAGATGCTGGTTGAAATTCAGCAAGAAATGAAGTTTTTAGAAGACATTCTGCAGTCGAAAGGTATTGTAATCGGGGAAATGGATGACAGCTTCGATGAAGAAATCGATTTAGAAGAAATCATTAATGTCAAACAAAAGTTATTAAAAAGAATGGACGATTTTGGCCCGGTTAATATGGAGGCGCTTGACGAGTACAATAGAGAACATGAAAGATTGAATTTTTTAAAAAGCCAGACGCAGGACCTTGAAGACGCAGAAAAAACTTTAATAGAAACAATCGATAAAATTAATAAAACTGCCCGTGAACGGTTTTATCAAACATTTCAACTCGCAAAACAAAATTTTATTCATATATTCCGCAGGTTTTTTGGTGACGGAGAAGCAGATATAAAACTTGAAGAAGGATTGGACCCACTTGAAGCAAAAATTGAAATCTTTGCCCAGCCATTCGGAAAAAGGATTCAATCTATTGCTTTATTGTCTGGTGGAGAAAAGGCTTTAACCGCCATTGCGATATTATTTGCTATTTACAGGGTGAAACCCAGTCCGTTTTGTATTCTTGATGAAGTGGATGCTCCTCTCGATGATGCGAATGTTACCCGGTTCGTTAAAGTATTACATGAGTTTTCTCAAGAAACCCAGTTCATTGTAGTAACACACAATAAAAAGACAATGGAAGCAGCACGAAATCTTTACGGCGTTACGATGCAGGAATCCGGGATTTCAAAAATTATATCGGTAAGGATAGACAGTAAATCCGAAGCATTTGAAGAAGTAGATTACGGGATTAGTGATAAATCCTTGTAAAACAATATATCTTTTATGATGAGAAACAATAAATGAAAGAATATAACAATGTGCAAATCAAAGGGATATGGTAATGTCTGAAGCTCAATTTGATTATTCTCTTACCCGACAATCAGATACCAGCATTATTAAAGTGAACGAGTTGCGTTTAGACAGGTCGAAGACACCCGTATTTAAAACAGAACTTCTTCGTCTTATTGCTTCCGGTTCAAAGAAAATTCTTGTGAACCTGGAGAAGGTTAACTCTATCGATAGCTCAGGATTGGGTGCATTGACTTTTGGTAAGCGGCAATTAGATGAAATAGGCGGTGAGATATCGGTATGCTGTCTACAGGAGAAAGTACTGTCGCTGTTTCGAATAGCGGCATTGGATAGGGTATTTCCGATTTTTGATACCGTAGAGGATGCACTAAAGTCAGAATAGCACTTTTATAAGACTATTTTTTTATAGACGCAAATGGTTTGTGTTTAAAAAGAACGGTCATATATAATAATGAAAGACAATCAAAATTCACTCTGTGATTTTTAATTAAATACTTGCTTTCCGAATTAGAAATAGCTATATTAAGCATAAGGTAAGCTTGTTAAGCAATTATAATACCATAAAAAAAGCGAAAAATATGCCTGAGAAGGGAATAATTGCAGTAAGGGTTCATGGTGTAACCGCTGATCCTACTACAAACCAATTTTTAATGCTGCTTATCGATGATGTGGGAAGGCGGCTTTTACCCATAGTAATAGGGCAGTGGGAAGCCCAGTCAATTGCATGGAATATGCAGGGCGTTGAAATGCAGCGTCCCCTTACTCATGACCTTTTCAAAGCGATCTTAAACTCGGCGGATATGCAGGTTTCCAGGATTTTGATAAATGATCTTAAGGAGAACACTTTTTATGCAAAAATTGCGTTAAAAGATAACGGGGGCACTATCAATATCGACTCCCGGCCTTCTGATGCAGTTGCGATTGCACTGCGTATGAAAGCTCCTATTTTCGTCTCTGAGGAAGTTATTGATAAAGCTTCCGTAAAAATTGATGACGACAGCCAATTCCAGATGTCGGAAATTTCCCTCTTGAATGAGCAAATGGAGAAAGCCATCGAAAATGAAGACTATGAAAATGCTGCAATCCTTCGGGATAGAATTAATGAACTCAGGGAGAAAGAGGGAAAAAATCAAAAGAGTAACAAGGAATCAAACTAAGACAGTATGCATATTATAATTCTTTATTTATTATGATATAACCGAATCATATAAGTCTATTGTGATTCGGTTTTTAAATTATATCACCGTATTATATATGGCAGCCGCTATAACAAGAAATCTTATTTCAAGTTGTACTGCACTCTTCATAACGTTTAATGTATGTTTCCAATATACGCTTGCGCAAAATATTTCCAAGTATGCAGGAGAATTTCTTGAAATCGGTGTCGGAGCGAGAGCTCAGGCACTTGGGGCAGCTTTTACCGCAATTGCAGATGACGGGACCGCGGCATATTGGAATCCTGCGGGAATCGGTCAATTGCCGTGTCCGCAAATCTCGTTAATGCACGCCGAGCAGTTCGGGGGAGAAGTAAATTATGACTTTGCAAGCATTGCAATTCCGTACCGTCAGAAAACCACATTTGGCTTCAGTATTATCAGATTAGGAATAGATGGAATACCGGATACCAGAAATGCGCTTATCGATACTGTGGAGGCAAACGGGAGAATAGATGAAGGTGAGCGGATCAATTTAGATAAAATAACATATTTCTCTAATACGGATTTTGCTTTTTATTTTAGTTTTGCACATCGGAGGAATCCTTCAACATTCTTTGGAGCAAATGTAAAATTGATTAAGCGCTCTATAGGAGATAATACTGCGTGGGGCGTTGGATTTGATGCGGCAGTATTGTCACATTTGAGTGAAAAATTTACATTAGGTGCAAATCTGATGAATGCAACCTCAACAATCATTGCCTGGGATACGGGACGTAAAGAATTAATTTCGCCCATGTTAAAAATAGGGTCTGCTTATAAATTTATACCCGGAAGATTTCCTGTAATGTTTATTGCTGTAGTTGATGCTGACATCCGGTTCGAAAATCGTGAATATGCCGCTCAACATCAT
>LJUD01000186.1 GCA_001304035.1 bacterium SM23_31
CTTCCGGCGAAACCTTCAAAAATCCCCGAACGTCAAAACCGGTCAACTGATTAGAACGAATTTGATTATAGACTTCCTGCGCCTTTTTACCTGTGCCAACGATAATTGTATTTCGCCGCCCGTGCCCCCTTTTAAGGCGGTTACGCTGATAGGTTCGGATTGTAATACGCCCTATACTCGAAAAGAAAATTAAGAGCATCCAGTAATTAAAAATGTTAATCCGGGATGATGGAAGGGGATTCTCAAAATCGATTGTCAATATGAATAATATGACGGTCCCTAATGTAACCGCTTTGAATATTGTCAGTATTTCGTCGGTTCGCGAGACGGCAAATTTAGACCGGTACAGCCCAAAAAACAGGAAAATCAGTAACCAGCATACCGAAAGCAGGATACCGCCCATTACTACACCGCTTAACGTGGGTGGTATGTCGGCTTTTATTAAGCCTGTATGAAATTTCAACGTATAAACCAGTGCATAAGCCAGGTTTACGGCAATCAGGTCGGATATTATTAAAACCGTTTTTTCAGTTATTCGGGACATGGATTTAAAGTATCAATAAAATTTTTATATTTTTTTTTGTCAATTGGCAGAAGTTTTTCGAGATATAAGCAAATATTTTAGATATTTGATACTTAGAGATTACCGCGTTGCCCGGTCCAAAAATTTTGTGTAGTCTGCCATGGTTTAGAACCGTTGAACAACACGTCCGATCATCCGCAGAGGCGAACCCGTGTGTTCGCCCTTTTCCTGTGCCTCGATGGTTTTCCTTGCATCAGGGCAGACACAGGGATCTGCCCCTACACCGGATCGAAAAATCTCTGCATAACGAATATGACTAAACTTGCTTACACGTTAAAAACTAATGATATTATAATAAAAATACAAAAGGTATATTTAAAAAATATTTTACGGCCGACTTTTCGTTTCCCAGTATGGTTTCTGAAGACGCAATAGAAATTTAAAAAAACCTATCAGTAATCCTGTATTTATTACCAGGAAATAAGCACAATAAGATAATAATTTTATTTTTATTTTCAAAAGATTTAATAAAATTCCAATCAATGCAAAAATAATAAACATCAATTCAAAGACTAATACCCATAAATAAAACGGGTTGCTCGTAAGAAACAATGTAGAAATAAAAAGTGCAATTAACGGAAAAGGAGCAATCCACCGGAGAACTTTATGCGACCAGAGACCAAATGCAACATATCCATGTTTAGGATGAAGAAGTGATTTGAAATAACGTATCCCGTTGAGATTTCTTGCACAAATACGTATACGCCGTTTCATTTCATTAAATATATCATCTACAATTCCCTCCCGCGCCGTTGCTTGTTCAGAGTTCACAATATGATAACCTTGCCTTAATATACTGTTTACGATATATGTATCATCTTCGACTATTATATCCGCCGGCAGTTCACAAAATAGAGAGCGTTTAATTGCATATATTGCCCCCGTAAGTCCGAAAGTGGTACGAATTCTGGTCTCAAATGTTCTGAGTTTGCTTTCTATTGACCAATACGATTGCTCCGGCACGTAGTCAAGCTTCTCACCCGGTACTACTAAAGAGAGTTTTCCAATAACTCCACCTATTGTCTCTTTTTGAAAAGGTTTTACTAAATGCTTTAACGCATCCTTATTAAACATAATATTTGCATCGGTAAATACCAGAACGTCTCCGGTGCTTTCTTTCACCAATTGATTCAGCACCCAGTTTTTCCCGTGCCTTCCTTGAAACATAGATATTTTTACACGTGGATCGTTCACCTTGCTGAGTATCTCATTTGTTTTATCCGTAGAACCATCCGAACCTATGAGAATTTCGAGGCATTCAGTAGGGTAATCGAGCGAGAGGCAGTTTTGAATTTTTTCTGCGATAATTTTTTCTTCGTTATATGCAGCGATTATCAGAGAAATTTTTGGTAAATCAGTTACATCTCTATAAACCGGTTCCGGATAAAATCTCGAAATTAGCCAGATCACGCCAAAATAGCCGGCGTAAATATAGACGATGAGCCCGAAACTTATCCAGAATATTAGTTCTATAAACACAGGAGAATTATTAGCTATTAGCTATTAGCTTTTGGCTTTTAGTCATTGATTATCGGCTATGAAAATTTATTAATGGTGATTTATTATATATCCTGATTAATTCGAAAATTTCCCGTCCGGCATTATGCCCTGCTTTATAAGCTTAGAATCTAATTTGAAAAAGCATATCCTGATCCCGCTTGGCGGGACAGGACGGCTGCAAGGGTGGCACCCCCAAACTCGTTTGGGGGTGATTATTGCAGCAAATATAATAATATCCTGCCGGTTCAAGTTTGTAACTTGTCCCGCAAAGCGGGATCGGAGCATGTTATCCCAATATCGGTCACTATGTGTCAAACATATTCCGGCAAGTTGTAATAACGATAGTCAGCAAAATAAATAATACTATTTTTTGAATTATTCAGGTAATATATTAACGACAGTATTCCTGTAATCATCCGGTGTATTACAATTTAACAGCATTTGCGGATCTATTTCGTCCGTAACATTTTCTAAGGGCACATGAAATACGTCACACTTATTTAGAAAAGTCTGAAATGTATAATCCCCGGTTTTCAAATACATTTTCAACTTTGGTAAAATTTTCATATTGAAAAGTGCCGGTACCGGTTCCGTTTTTCCGTCTTTTGTGAAACAAACAGCATCGACGTTCCGTATGTACCGGGTAAGTACGTGAAGAATATTACATGAAAAAAAGGGAAGATCACAGGGAGCTACAAAAGTCCATGCCGAACATGATGTTTTTTGAAAAATCCGCCTCTGGCGGACAAGAGCAGTATATAATCCGCCGATGGGACCCCGTCCCGGAAAAATGTCCCGGTACACGGGTAAATCAAGAAATACGAAAGCGTCAGGAGTGTTAGTAATAACACTGATTCTCCGTACCGACAAACGGAGCTGATTGCGAATATGTTGAATTATAGGGATACCGTTCACCAATGCAAGCGCCTTATTGGAACCGAAGCGCTTGTTTTCGCCCCCGGCAAGGATTGCTGCCGTGATTTCTGATATTTCCATTTTCATAAACTGCTTATGTGCTTTTACAATTCCCATTTATTTGAAAAATCCGCCTCTGACTGAAAGAATGGCACGACGTTGCAGGCGTGAAGATTTTTGGCAAAGCCGCTGCCTCGTGCCATTTGACCATTCCGAATGACCTGTACCGGCACATGATCCATCAGTTCCTGTTTTTACTCGCTTATTAATCGTTTCATTTCTCTGACCGCAGCTTCCAGCCCTGTAAAGATTGCTCTTCCGATAATTGAATGACCGATATTAAGTTCTTCGATCTTATCTAATTTAGCAATTCCCTGGACATTATAGTAATTCAATCCATGACCGGCGCTTACACTCAAGCCCAATTTTGCCGCAGCATAAGCCATCGATTGTAATGTTGATAATTCTTCTTCCTGTTCGTTTGCACTCGATGCTTCTGCGTATCGCCCGGTGTGAAGTTCGACATAGTCGGTTCCGGCACGTGCGGATGCTTTAATCTGTTCTAAATCCGGATTAATAAAAAGGCTTACAATTATATTACTCGTGCGCAGTTTCATAACCGTATCTTTAATTAAATCAAGATTATTTACAACGTCGAGACCCCCTTCCGTAGTAATTTCCTGGCGTTTCTCCGGAACAAGCGTTGCCATATCGGGTTGGACTCTGGATGCGATCTTTATCATTTCCGGCGTAGCAGCCATTTCCAGATTTAAATGTGACTTTACTACTTCTTTCAATAGGACAAAATCTCTATCGCTCAAGTGTCTTCTGTCTTCCCTGAGATGGCATACAATTCCGTCAGCCCCTGCCAACTCCACAATAACGGCTGCTGCAACCGGATCGGGTTCATTGATTTTTCGTGCCTCACGCACCGTGGCTACATGATCTATATTAACTCCCAGTCTCATAATATCTCCTCGGTTTTAAAATACGATTTCTGTTAATAAACGACGTGAATTCACCCTATGTATCTCGACATCTTGCAAAGCCACTCCGAAGCTACCCTGTTGCAGCGGCTTTAAAAAATGTAAAAAAATCATATAATCGACTTATCAACCCATCTGGTTATTTTCCAGATACCGCTTTCCGGAAGCTTTATTAAATTGAACAGTGCATCACCGGTTATCCGGAGTTCCGAATCCAATGTTAATATAAATCCTTTTGAAATTTCAGCAGTAGTCGAATCCTTAGAATAAGTAATATAATTTGTAGAATTCCATACAAGATTAATTACCGTGAAAGCATTGAACAGCCCGACAGTAGTTCTAATGTCGTCTTCTTTCCCCCAGGAAACGAATGTATCGTTTTCGTGGTCACGCCACACAAAAATAAAATCGTCATTGAGTAAATTCCTGTATACGAGTGAATCTTTAAGAATGTATGCATATCGAAAATTTGTCATTACTTCTTCCGGGGTTTTCTGCGGCGTTAAGAATATATCGAGATTCGATGAGATTTCTCCCAGCTTCGGGGCAAACGGATTAAGGCATCCCATCTGGATTATCAAAAAAATGAGGATAATAAAAAGACTTAGAACAATCGATATTTTCATTGGAAAACTAAATCTATATTTACTGTAATTTGATTAAAATTCTGCCTTTAAAAGAGACCAAACGGGATAATCGGCGGTTTTGAAATCCGCCCAGTACGCAATATACCAGAGTGCGTTTGGGCCCTTGCGGAGGCTTAGATCCATGC
Organism: bacterium SM23_31; assembly: GCA_001304035.1. Taxonomy (GTDB): domain Bacteria; phylum SM23-31; class SM23-31; order SM23-31; family SM23-31; genus SM23-31. The sequence goes on from LJUD01000186.1 coordinate 4,757, forward strand.
GTCCTATTATTTCTTTTGGAGCCGTCGGATTTTTGTGTGCCGCCACCAGGTCGTATTCCTTTGTTGTTCGAACAGAATCACCGTACTGAAACTCTGAAACATCGGTCAATATAAGGCTGCTTACCGAGTCAGCCGGTAGAAGATTGAATAGATGGTTAATGTAATTTCTCTCCTCTACAATGCCCCAGTCTGTAAAAACCTCCTGGTAATTGTTTGCAACGCTTATTTCCGGAACAAATATAAAGCCCTCTCGCACTGTCTCAGTCGTACCAAAACAGCGAAGATAATTTTCTACGTTTCTTTCCTTTATAGCCGCTTTAAAATTCTCAAAGACATCTTCGGGTGAAACCGGCTGCACCCAGGTTGCCTGCTGTCCTGCCGGCGGCTCGGGTTCCCTGGTAGCAAACGGATTCCGGCAGGAAAAAACGAATATGAGTAAAGCCGCGGCAATATTGTAGGCAAGTAATATTCGCCCCGGCGCAAAATGTATAGACTGAAATCCGCTTCCCGATTTAAATATCATAATTGGAAAATGTTCATTAACTTTTCTTATTCGTGAAAATATGATTCACAAAGTACAGTGAGTCGTCCTTTATTCGTATGCTTTACTTATCAGTACTATAAAACATTTATTAATGATTCAGCATAATAAACGTAACTAAATTTCAAAAAAATGTCAATAAAAACTTGCATTTATACGTTTGGTTATGTATTCTATCTGTATAAACCGTAAACAGAATCAAGTATTTTATTTCTTGACAATGTAACAGCTTATAAAATTATCCCTCCAAAAACCGGATGCCGAAGCGGTTTCCGGAATTTAGGGAATATAAACCATGGAAGATTGTATCATAGTTGTATTGCTTATTTAAAACACTTAGATTGATTTTTTCAATAGGATTCAAATAATACCGGTAACGATTACAGGATAAGATATGTATCACACATATAAAATACGGAACGGACAAAATTTAACGCTTCACATTTTTATTACCGCAATATTGGTTGTAATTTTCGGATTTTCGGTTGCCGGCTGTGAGGTAGAGAAAATAAATGTCATTGTTGAAAATTATCTTGAATTTTTAGAAGTTACACCGGAACAGGAGCCGGTAATTAAGGCGATGCTTATTACCGCCCGGAATATTTTGGAAGACTATTACAAAGCACTCGATGATGCGGAACAGGATAAAAACAAGAAAATGACAAAAGACGATCTGCTTAATGCAAGAATCGACCTCCTCGAACGCTTAAGTCCCGTAATGGAAAATATATCTCGGGAGCTGGTTAATAATCAGCGGTTATTATGGAGTCGCTCCGAACTGTATTATTTTTATACCGAAATGAGAAGGTACGCATTCGATAACTATAATAAAATACATAAGCTGTCATTTGAAAAAACCGTTACTCCCGGCTTTTTAGAGCAGCAGAAAGAAGGTGTGGTTGCACTCGATCCGGTAGAACAATGGACAATTTATTTCGGTCTTCCCATGTATTCAAATCTTGCAGGCAATACCGCAAACTCGATGCTTCCCGAAGCAAGAGGAACCTTCCCTATCGGTATACAGGCAACCTTGATGGATTCAACGCTGCTCAACCGGGAATCTAATGTTGCGGAAACATACCCCGAAGACATAACTCACGAATCGGTTATCGAAATACGTGTTGTAATGTCCACCCGGCTGCATCCTAATTATGTAGACGTTAACAACTGGATACCGTTTCTGGAATTACCGAATGGTAATGCAATCGAACCCGTAAAGACTGTTGAACGGGATGAACAGTGGTTTTCTGACAGGGAGCTT
>LJUD01000187.1 GCA_001304035.1 bacterium SM23_31
CCTAACAGGTATATTCGTTGGTCCTTACGGACTTGGACTGGTAAAATCAATTCGTGAAGTTGAAATTTTTGCTGAAGTCGGTGTTGTATTATTGCTTTTCACTATCGGAATCGAGTTCTCACTCGAAAGGCTGTTGCAAATCAGGAAGTCCGTCCTTATAGGTGGCTCGCTTCAAGTACTGCTAACATTTTGGGCTACCTTGTTCATAGTCAATCAGTTTGACAAATCCTTTGGTGAGGCTGTTTTCATTGGATTTCTTGTAACACTGAGCAGCACGGCAATTGTACTCGGACTAATCCAAAAAAGAGCCGAAGTCGACAGTCCACACGGGCATACAACTCTTGGTATTCTGATTTTTCAGGATATTATTGTTGTGCCAATGATCTTAGTCACGCCGTTATTAGCTGGAGCAAAAGGGAATTTGGGCGAATCGCTCCTCGTTCTTCTCGCAAAAGGAATCTGTATTATCCTTTTGGTGATTGTCTCTGCAAGATGGATTGTACCCTGGGTATTGTATCAAATCGCAAGAACGCGCAATCAAGAACTGTTTCTATTAAGCGTTATCGTAATATGCTTTGGTGTGGCATGGATAACCTCCAAAGCAGGACTATCCCTTGCTCTGGGCGCATTTTTATCAGGATTGATTATTTCCGAATCCAAATACAGCCATCAGGCACTCGGGAATATTTTACCTTTTCGTGATGTATTCGCGACATTTTTTTTCGTCTCTATCGGTATGATGCTTGATGTCTGTTTTCTTTTTCAGAAGCCTGGATTAATTTTAATGATTACTCTGAGTGTTTTAGTTTTAAAAGCTATTGTTGCCGGATCTGTTACCATTTTCATAGGATTTCCGCTTCGCACTGCGATCTTAGTAGGTTTAGCTCTCTGCCAGATGGGTGAATTTTCTTTCATTTTATCCAGAGCAGGTATTGAGTACGGTTTGTTGGCTGGAGATACTTATCAAATGTTTCTGGCTGTTTCTATACTCAGCATGGTGGCAACACCATTTATTATAACTTTGTCTCATAGCCTGACTGACATAATCCTGCGGTTCACGCTTCCGAAATGGTTAACGTCGGGTTTTTATCCTGTTTCAGAGACAAAGATTGAAAACAAAAAAGACCACATTATTATCGTTGGATTCGGAGTGAACGGCAGAAACGTAGCAAAAGCCGCTAAAGTAGCAGATATCCCCTATACAATCATTGAGATTAATCCCGAAACAGTAAGAAGCGAACAAGCAAAAGGCGAACCAATTTATTACGGTGATGCAACCCAGGAGACCATACTTCAGCACATAAACATCAAAGATGCGAGAATTGTCGTAGTTGCAATTAACGACCCAACGGCAATTCGTAGAATTACAGAAATTATAAAGAGACTCAATCCAAAAGTTCATTTGATTGCACGAACACGTTATCTCCAAGAGATGAAGCCTCTATATAAATTAGGTGCCGACGAAGTCATTCCGGAAGAATTTGAGACATCAGTGGAAATTTTTACTCGGGTTTTGACAAAATATCTTATACCCAGAGATGAAATTGAAAGGCTGGTCGCTGAAGTGCGGGCAGATGGTTACAAGATGTTTAGAAGTCCTTCTAAACTGTCGGCATCCTTTTCTGATCTGAAACTTCATCTTCATGACGTCGATATCAGTACGTTTCAGATTTTGCAAGGATCACCGTTAATTGGGAAAACCCTTGCACAGATTGAATTAAGAAAGCGTTATGGGATTTCCGTAGTGGCAATACTACGAAACTCTAAAATATTATCCAATCCGGGTGCAGATACGCTCATTCAGTTTAACGATGTGCTTTTTGTCCTCGGATCTTCTAAAGCAATATCAGAAGCTGTTACTATATTTTCATAAAAAACTTTTTAAATTTTTTTAATTCGTATGTTTTTCATTAAGAACGCAGGTTAAAACCTGCGGCTACCTAACTATAAAGCCATTATGGTAGCCGCATCCACGAAGCTTCGGGATGTGAATAAAATTCACTAAAGTTTATTTCATGTTCAAACGAAAGGAATGAAGAATCATGAATCCTTTTTTCATATCGACAATTATCGGTACTGTTCTCAGACTCAAACGTACATGCCCTAAGTGCAAGAGAGACCAGGTTGTCTCTGCGGGTAAAAGACAGGAAAGTGTAAGTTGTAAATTTTGCGGAACAGATATACCTCCCAATAAATAGGTTGTGGCATCTAACTAAACACGAGGATTTAAAGATATTATCAATCAAATCTTTTAAGATGCACTCAACAATTAACTGAACCGACCGCAAAACTCGCAGCACTCGTTTGGCAGTAAGTTGTATCGACTGCAATTAATGGTATCTTGATGTTAATATTTTGATAACAGGGAATAAATGCTTACGATATAATAAGTAACTTACTATTCTACATCTAATCATTCAGAATTAAAACATTTAGAATAATAGGTATACTTAAAAGAAATCATTTTCTTATGCAATTAATTTTTCCTTCTTATTTTTAACCATCTGTATTTTACATTTCTTAAAACGCTTGAAGTGTCATTTATAATGCAATATTCAAATAAAAAATGTTTTGTAATTTTAGAGTATTTTTTACAATTCTACTTTATCATTGCATAATAGCTGATTTGTTTTTATATTTTTAATCTCCTTTATAACAAGAATTGCAGATAAAAAATCGTACATAAGGAACTAAACAATGGGAGCAATGCCCGCTGATAAAAATACTCTCCTTGATAACCTTATCAGCACTACGAAACTGTTAAATTATCCGAAAATTAAGCAGCTATCTAAAGAATTTCCGAAGTATTATGTCAAAGAGATAGCTAAATCCGAGCTGCAGAATATAAGGGATATTATCCTCAATACACCTGCAGAGAGTTTAGATGCGGTTGACATATCCTCTGAGAGCATCGAGGCAAAAGTTGATATGCGTGTTCGGGCTGAATTTCGTCCGAGTATCCGTCCTGCAATTAATGCAGCGGGGATCATACTCCACACGGCACTCGGCAGAGCACCTTTTGCCGAAGCAGCTCAGGAAGCGCTTATGAATGCAGTTAGAAATTACTGCACCCTTGCGGTTGACGTTCCTACCGGGAAAAGAGGCGACAGGTATGTGCACGTTGAAGGGCTTTTAAAATATTTAACGGGAGCGCAAGCAGCCTGTGTGGTAAATAATAATGCCGCTGCTGTGCTCCTGGTTTTGAACACCCTTGCAGAAGGAAAAGAAGTTGTTATATCACGAGGTCAACTGGTTGAGATCGGCGGCGCATTCCGCATTCCGGACGTAATGCACCGAAGCGGAGCTGTCATGGTAGAAGTGGGTACAACCAACAGAACTCATCTTTATGACTATGAAGAAGCCATTAATGAAAATACGGGAATGGTTCAGGTCGTGCACCACAGCAACTACCGTATTACCGGTTTCGCCGGTGAAGTGCCTCTGGCTGATCTAAAACCGCTGAGCAAAAAACATAATATCCCTTTAGTCGAAGATATCGGGAGCGGTTGTTTAATAGATTTTACTCACTACGGGCTTCCTCCCGAACCTATGGTACAGGATAGTATCAAGGCGGGTGCGGATGTAGTTACTTTCAGCGGAGATAAAATTCTCGGCGGACCCCAATGCGGAATCATTATCGGCAAAAAGACCTATGTCGACAGGATCAAAAAAAATCCGCTGTGCCGGGCGCTTCGAAGCGATAAATTGACATACTCAGTTCTCGAAGCGACATTGAAACTCTTTCTTGACCGGAAAACGCTGTTCGAGAAACATCCCGTTCTGCACATGCTGACTCTCCAAACCCGGACAATAGGCAACCGGGCACGGAGTTTTGTCAGGAAATTTAAGCCGGTGCTCGGTAAAGAATGTGAGATTGATGTTATTAACGGTGAGTCGCAGATGGGCAGCGGCTCCCTGCCCGCTCAATTTATTCCGACCAAGCTTGTCTCTTTAAAAAGCAAGAACATGTCGGCGGATGAATTAGGATATAAACTGAGGATGAGTGAACCACCGGTATTTTCCCGCATAACTGAAGACAGGATTCTGCTCGATTTCCGCACCATTCACCCGAGAGAAATACAGACGCTGGCTGATGTTGTGGTAGAAGCCCTACGAAATAGCCGAGTTTAAGCTGCAGTAATTTATATTTCAGAATTTTATAACAATGAGAACAGGAATAATATCAGCAAGAAGACTTACACTAATTTATACTGTAAATAAATCAATACACTAAAACATTTAGAGATGAAACACACGGTAATAGGCACAGCGGGGCATATTGATCACGGCAAGACGATGCTTCTGAAGGCATTAACCGGGATTGATGCCGACCGGCTGCCGGAAGAAAAAGAACGAGGGATGACAATTGATCTCGGCTTTGTCTTTCTCGGTAATGACGTAACAATAATCGACGTGCCGGGTCATGAAAAATTTATCAAAAACATGCTTGCGGGAGTCAGCACTATTGACCTTGTCATTCTCGTTATTGCCGCCGACGACGGTATCATGCCCCAAACGAGGGAACATTTCGAAATTATCAAGCTTCTTGATATTCGGCACGGCATTGTCGTTATTACCAAGATAGACCTGGTCGATAGAGAATGGCTTGAACTCGTGAAAGAAGATACTGCCGATTTCGTTAAAGAAAGCTTTTTAGAGAATGCGCCTGTAGTATATGTATCGAGCATAACCGGGGAAGGCATTCCCGAATTCAAAAATATCCTCGAAGAAATGATAACGCAGACTCCTGCACGGCAGGATAAAGGAGTCTTCCGGCTCTGGGTAGACAGGGTATTTGTTTTAAAAGGAATCGGTACGGTTACAGCGGGAACGGTTCTTTCCGGCATATTACAACCCGGGGCAAAGCTTGAACTGCTGCCGCAAAAAAAGGAAGTCCGTGTTAGAAAGCTGCAGGTACACAATGAAGACGTGAACGAATGCCGAATCGGTGAACGTGTCGCAATCAATTTAATTGGTGTGGAAGTTGATGAAATAGAACGCGGCAATTTACTTGCCCAGCCGGAGTATTTTGAGCCAACGTACATTGTCAACGCAAAGTTATATCTTTTACGAGATGCTAAATCCCTTGTAAGCAGAACCAGAGTCCGTTTTCATATCGGCAGCAGGGAATTATTAGCGCGCGTAGTACTTCTGGATAAAAAATCTCTGGATCCCGGTGAATCCACTCTGGTACAATTCAGACTGGAAGAACCGGTTGCAGTTGAAATCGGAGACCACTACATTATACGAAGTTATTCCCCGGCATATACAATCGGCGGCGGAACGCTCATCGAAGTGCATCCGAAAAAATTGAAATATCTTCCGGTTGAAGAGTTAGAAAAACTGGACAAATTAGAAAAAGCCGATCCTGAACAAGTTCTGCTTCATCACTTAGCTAATAATCCACTCGAATTACAAACAGCCGGGACGGCTGCCAGAGAAATATCGCTTCGCCGGGAAGATGTACAGAATATTATAATGAAACTGATACGTGAAAAATCCGTAACCGTTATCAAAGAAAAACCCGTCGTCAGTATCGTATTGACAGAGCATTTTGAAAATGCACAGAAAAAAATTATCAATTTTCTCACACAGTATCACAGAAAGTTTCCTTACCGCCGGGGAGTGAAACAATCCGAATTGAAAAACAAATTGTTCGGGAAAATAGACAACTCGGTTTATGATGCGGTGTTATCTCAATTAATTAAAAAAAATAAGGCTGCCGAAAACAAGGAAACCATTTACCTGTATAACCACAGGATCACATTTACGCCGCGTCAGGAGGAGATTAAGAATAAAATTGAAGAATTATACCTGAAAAGTAAATACGTAACACCTTCATCGGATGAAGCAGCCGATCAGTTTCCCGAAGTAAAAAAACAGGAAATATTGAACATACTTACGGGAATGGTTGAACTCGGTATTTTAACGGAAATCAAAACCGAAGTTGAAAAACCGGCGCTGTTCCATTCAAAAAATGTTGAAGAAGCAGAAAAAATTTTAGTTGACCTTTTAAGAAAAAAAGGGGAAATTAGACTTTTTGAATTTCGGGAAAAAATAAACAGCACGAGAAAGTTTGCGACCCCGCTGTTAATCTACTTTGACAGAAAAGGCATAACGGAACGCAAAGGAGAAATCCGAACATTAAAGACAGCTTAAGTTTAATTTTACTGCTGCCCGGATGTATCAAAAAGCAAAAACCATAAGTTTGTTAAAAGTAAGAAAATGAATGTAGAAGACAAAAGAAAGCGATTGACAGAGCTTGTTAAGTGTGCCGGATGAGCTTCCAAATTGGGCTTAACGGAGTTAAGCCGGCTCATTACCATGCTGCCGACGATAACGGATCCGAATCTGCTCATAAGCATCAAGACTGCCGACGATGCCGGTGTGTATAAGCTGACGGATGATATTGCGCTTGTGCAGACAGTGGATATCTTTACGCCTGTGGTGGACAATCCGTATGATTACGGACAGATTGCTGCGGCTAATTCGCTGAGCGATGTGTATGCCATGGGAGGAAAACCGCTTACCGCATTGGATATTGTCGGTTTTCCTAA
>LJUD01000188.1 GCA_001304035.1 bacterium SM23_31
CGGTTAAAAGCGGTCTTTATGATATTATGCTCGGTTCGCGGATTCGAACCCGTAAGGAGGTGCTCGCCGGCGGGATGCCGTTGTATAAATATCTGTCGAACCGGACGTTAACCTTAATAGAAAACATTGCGCTGGGGCAAAACCTTTCCGAATTTCACACCGGTTTGCGGGTTTTTTCACGTAAGGTACTGGAAACGATACCGTTTGAATTGAACTCGGATAATTTTGTTTTTGATTCACAGTTTTTAATTCAGGCGGTTGCATTGAATTTTCGCATCGGTGAGTTTCCTGTGCCTGTCCGGTATTTTAAAGAGGCATCATCCATCAATTTCAAACGAAGCGTTGCTTACGGTCTCGGCACGCTCTATACCGTTGCAAAATATTTACTCAATAAGACCAATATTATAAAGTTCAATAGTTTTTTGCCAAAAAACCAAACTACACACTCTGATGCAGGATAGCTCTTCACATTCCACGGGTTTTTTCAATCCTAATGTACAGATAGCGGCAATAATCGTTTTTGGGATTTTTATCCTTTTCACAAAGTTGGATAAGGGAGAGCTTGCCAGCCTTGATGACTGCTATTACGCCCAAAAAGCAAAAGAAATACTCATAACCGGGGATTGGCTGACCATGCATTTTGCGGGCAATCCGGAATTTGACAACGTTCCACTGTACATGTGGCTTGAAGCGGCTACGTTTGCGTTGTTTGGTATACATGAATATACAGCGCGCTTTTTTTCGGCACTTTTTGGTCTCGGAACAATTATTCTTGTTTATTATCTCGGCAGAATATGGTACAATCACCTGGTGGGTGTTTATGCAAGTATAGTTATGCTGAGTACACAGTTTTTCCTTAAATTTGCCCGCAGGGCAATGTTCGATATTACGCTGGCTTTTTTTGTAACGGTTGGGATTTACTGTTTTTGGAAAAGCTTCGATAATAAACGATATATTATTGGATTCGGATTGTGTACTGCTGCGGCAATACTTACCAAAAGCGTACTCGGCACATTCCCGATACTGATATGCGGTGCATACCTTGTGCTTTCCGGTCAATGGCGGCGCCTGTTCTCGGTACAATTCATACTCGGTAGCTTTATCGGATTATCGGTTGCTTCATTCTGGTTTATTTACGAAACCGCAGTTCACGGCGACGCATTTCTCGGAGAGCATTTCGGCTGGTTAATTTTTGAGCGCGCTTTCGAAACAAGCCCTGAAAAACAGCACTGGTATTCCAATTTCTGGTATTTGTGGAAGCTTTTCGAACATTACCTGCCGTGGATTTTTTTCGCAGTATACGGCATTTACCGGATGGTGCAGCGAAATCTCAAACAGCGATCGAAGCCTGATATTTTGATTTTGTGCTGGATTTTTGTGATTATCGGCATCATGAGTATAGCTAACGAGAAAAAAGTGTGGTACATTATGCCTGTTTTCCCCGCATTTGCTCTGGTTTGCGGGGGCGTACTGGACACGTTGCTTGCAAAAGAGGTATGGCGGCTGCGGTTTCTAAAAACAGCAGCGGGATTTTTCCTGTTGATGGCTTTAATTTTTGCTGCTACTCCCGTAAATCTCGATACAAACAGGCATCCCGATTTGAAAGCAATAGCACACTTTGCTAAAAATAACACTACCGATAATGCAACAATAGTATTGAATTACCGGCTCTCTTACTGGTCAAACAGACCTGTTTTTTTATTTTATTCGGATATTGACCTTAGTAAACCGTACAACGGCGTCAAATCGCTTAAACAAACTCTTTCGAATATAGAATTCGTCCCATTACTAACCGAAATGAGATATTTCTCCGAACTCCGTGCAGATACCGGTATCGCCGTCGAGCCCCTGATAATGAGCGGCGAATTTATGTATTGCAAAATAAAAATTCGTTGATTAATTTATACAAGATATTCAGACGTGTATTAAACATTTCGGAAATAAATTTGCGAAGCCGTTCAATAACAGTATTTTTTCTGCTCATCATGGCGCATCCTGCTTTTTCTTATCAATCATCGGCTAACAAAGATTATGCGGATGCATTAAAACTGAACCATGTAAATATAGAAATATTTGATGTATTCGATTCCACCGAAAGCTTTTACAAGTATCGTATTGCCAAGCTGGCAAACGTGCTCCATATCAATACCAGACCATCAGTTGTAAGAAGGGAGCTCCTTTTTCTGTCTGATTCGATGCTAACTCCCATAAGGACGATGGAAAGCGCCAATAATCTCCGTGAGCTTGGAACTTTTCAACGGGTCCACTTTTCCATTGACACTGTAAATAACACATACGGAGATATCACTGTTAACGTAAAAGACCATTTTTCCACTGACATTGCTACATCATTCTCTGTTGAAGGCGGCAGCATTCGCGCCGGCTTAGGTTTCCATGAATTTAATCTTGCCGGTCGCGGATATATACTCCGAATCGACGCCTCCAAACGCGCAGACCGAAGTTTTAAAAAAGCGGTGTTTATTAATCCCCGCTTTCTTGGAACCAGGTTCAGAAATAGAATGGATTACATAAAATTTAAAGACGCTGAATTACAATATTTTGGATTGAATAAATTTTTCTATTCACAAGAAATCCGCTGGGACATGGGAATCGATTACCAGAAATTTTCCGGTAAACAATATACTTATCTCAGCAGTGATAATTATATAAAAAGCGACTATTCGCTGCGGCAATTTCAAACTTCCTACGGCAAATATTTCGGAAAACAAACACGCTTCAGGATTGGTCTTAAACACGTTTTTAAGGATGAATATTGGATTGATCCCGCTAAGCGGGATAACAGTCATGACTGGAAATCACACAAGATATCAACAACGTTCGGCGGCATAAGACGCAAAATAGCCGTTAAACACAATATAGATATGGCAGATATAGAAGAAGACGTGCATACAGGATTTTTATTCAATACCGGGATTGGCTTTGAAATACCTGAACGCGGTACAAACACCCATCGGCAGATATACACGTTACGGGCTCTCTCAGCGAAGTCAATTACACCGGACGATAATGTTTTTTTTGAAGTTACTCACGGCCGGATTCATCAGAAAAGAGCCGAGATTGAAAAAATAACAAATGTCAGGTTTACTTACTTTACAACCCGTTTTGCAAACCAGACCATTGCTGCGAAAATCGAACTAACCGATTTAGACACACCATACCCTTCTAAACAGGAATTCTTAGGTGAAACTACGGGATTACGCGGATATGAAAACCGTGCGTTTATCGGGCAGCGGCGTCTGCTCATTAATCTCGAAGACCGTATCTTCTCGAATATTCAATTCTGGTTTATCCGGTTAGGAGGGAGTCTTTTTATTGATTCCGGCAAAATCTGGGGGGAAGACAAAAACTTCGGTGCTGAAGATTGGCACACCGGTGTTGGTTTTGGAGTCCGGCTTGGTATTCCAAAGTTCACCGAAGGTATTGTACGTATAGACTTCGCATTCAATCTTGATAAAAATAAGTTTTCGTCTCTCTCAATATCCAAGGGCAGTTACTTCAATGTTCTTTATCCTATTGAAATCGGAGTTCAAAATTTCGGTCGATTTATTACAAATTAACCATGAATCAGAGAGCAGGCGGACAATCCAAAATGTCAACAATACAACGTTCCCCATCAGAGACCGGGAACGGGAAAAAGTGTGTTGGTTATCCCGCTGAGCGGGACCACACGGGCATAATGAATAAATTTATGCATTATTCACTTTAGAATGTTTTTAGTTCCACTAACAAAATAGAAGGTTACTCCCATGCGAGAAAAAGTTAATTATCCAGCGTACCTGAAATATTCCAAACAGGACCAGACAAAAATTATTTCAGAAATTGCTTCGGAAGTTATCAATAACAAACATTTAATCCTCCGGAAACACAACATGCATGATACGGCAGATCAGCTTGCTAATTTTGAGATCATTATAAACAACTTTGATTTATTTGATCGTCGTAAGGGTGAGAGTGAAAAAACGCGAAAAAAATTCAGCAATATCAGAAATGCAAAAAGAAACCACTTAGCCTGGGCGCTGATAAATGAGATGCGCAATAAAATCAGATTTTTTGAACAGGAGTTGGATATTGCCCGAGAAATCCTGCAAAAAACAGTCCCGCATAAGATACCTTCAGCAGATGGATATGAGTTCCACGTATATTATAAACCGTCCCGGTATATCGGGGGAGACTATTATGACTTTTTTGTCACCAAGGATGGGAAAATATATTTTATGGTTGTAGACGTTGCGGGAAAAGGACTGCCCTCCTCTCTTATTGCGGCAAGTATGCAGGCATTCCTCCATGCAGAAATGCATAATAAGAGACCGCTCAAGAATTTGGTAACCGAGTTAAACGACTTTCTCATAGAAAAATTGATTTCAGAAAAATTTGTTTCATTTTTTATAGGCATCCTAAATCCCAAACAAGACAGCATACAGTATATCAATGCCGGGAATACTCCACCTTATATAATAAAACGCAGCGGGAAAGCAGCAGCATTGAAAAAAGGCGGACCCATACTGGGGATGTTTGAAAACGCAACGTATAAAACAGGCAGGAGTACACTTTCCAGCGGAGATTTTCTGGCGTTATTCACAAATGGGATAGTTGGAGCATTCAATGAATTTGAAGAGCAATTTTCTGAGGAAAGATTGATTAGAACGATTTTACGGGAACAAACAAAACCGCTCAAGGAGGTTGTAAGCTCAATTCTTGGAGAACTCAAAGATTTTTGCGGCGAACAGCCTTTCAGGGATGACGTTACGTTATTACTTATTAAAAAGAAGTAGGCATTTATATTGAATAATTTACAAATATCTTAGATATTTTTGATTAAATAAATGAAAAATCAGTAGAATAACCAAATAAAAAGGGCAGTTAAAAATTAACTGCCCATGAATTTTAAATGAAATATATTCATTAAGAAGATAAAAAACGTTGCTTACGTAAAGAGCGCCAGAACATTTTGGGGCGTAATATTTGCTTGAGCTAACTGTGCGGTTGCAGTTTGCTGTAAGATAAGATACCTTGTAGCATTCAATTGTTCCGAAGCAATATCGGCGTCTAATATCCTGCTTCTTGTTGCCTCAGTATTTGTTATAGCGATGCTCAATGTCGATTCTTTCGTTGAGAGCCGTGCGTTATAAGCTCCTACCTCCTGAAGTACTCCGGAAACAGTTTCAATTGCGGCATCCACATTTGTCAAAGCACCGGCGGCATCGGTAGCGTTGGAGACTTTAGATGATACATATGTAGAAGTGATTGCGAGTGCCGTAGAGGATGCGCTTTGTGTCAAAGCAACTACAAGCGTATCACCGCTTCCTTCACCTGTTTGGTATGAAGCACTGTAAGTCCCATTTATCAGGGCTATATCATTAAATGTTGTTTCGCTGACAATATCGTCAACTTCTGTAACGAGTTGGTCTATTTCATTTTTTATCGCATTTCGTTCTGAAGGACCAAGTGTGTCGCTCGCAGCCTGTGTTACTTTTTCTTTAATCGTAATGAGAATATCACTAATATTGATGAGCCCGCCTTCGGCAATAGAAAGAACATTTTTAGCTGTGCCAACATTATCAAACGCTACAGATAATCCTCTTGAACGGGCTTCGAGACGTTTGGAAATGGTAAATCCGGCTGGGTCATCTGCAACTTCATTGATCCTTCTACCTGTAGCAAGTCTTAATTGGCTTACTTCCAAATTCCGGTTAACTGTTTTAAGAGCATTGAGAGCATTAAATGCAGCAATGTTGGTATTGATGCGGGTAGAATCACCTATTGCCATGTTAAACCTCCTTGAGGAAAAATTAAGAATATTATTGCCGAAATCGAGTCGCCGAGTAGCAAAAATGCCCAAGAATACAAAATTAATTATACTACTCTTATTCTTATTATCGACAACACTTCAAGGAACTTTAATTTTTTTAAAAAATTTTTTAATTTTTCTAAACTTCTTAAAATACTAAAATAAAAAACGGGAACTATTGTTCCCGTTTTCAACTCTCTTTTTGTGAATATTGCATTTATTTAATTTTATTAATTTCTTCTAATAAAGATTTTGCCCGGTGTACTAAAGATAATTTGTTTTCCTCATCACTATTAGAATACCTTTCTATCAATTTGTTTAATTCATCTTTTGAATGGTTGAATTCCTCTTCTGCCTGGGTGATTTCTTCATTAGCACGATTCATTTCTCCCATCTTGTACCATGTATAACCGAGCTTGAACTGTGCATCGGCTTCCTTGTTGGATTTGGGAAAAAAGAGCACCTTCTCAAAAGCAATAATCGCCTGCTTATAATCTTTGAGTGCAAAATAACACTCTCCTATCCAGTATTGACAGTTATCAGATAAAGAATGATTTCTATCCATTTGTAATAATTCCGTAAATCTTTTAAGAGCATCCTGGTAACGGCGAGCACTAAATTCTTTTAAAGCAGCGTTATACTCTTCTTCGAAACTCAAAACAGAACCGGGAGGCGCCTTTTGTATTGTCTCTTGATAGACAGGAATTTCTGCTTCCCGGGTTATTGTAACTTGACCGCGTTCCAACT
>LJUD01000189.1 GCA_001304035.1 bacterium SM23_31
GGAACGGTCGTTGATGCAGACTGCAGGGCGTGCGGCAAGGAACGTACGGGGTTCGGTTATCCTGTACGCCGATGAAATTACAAAATCCATGCAAAAAGTCATAGACGAAACGAACCGGCGGCGAAAAATACAGGCTGAATATAATAAAAAGCACAATATTACTCCGGAGACGATTTATAAAACCGTTGATGAAGTATTGATTTCTACGTCTGTAGCGGATGTTAGAATCCAGCCGGTAGTCAGAGAAAAACGGAAATTCAAATATGTTTCTGCTATGGAACGTGAGGAACTCATCGAGCAGCTTGAGCGTGAAATGAATGAAGCGGCGAAAAATCTCGCTTTTGAGCAGGCTGCGGAAATTAGAGATGAAATCGAAAGACTGAAAAAAATGGCAAAATAAATGAGGTAATAATATGAAAATTCTGGTGGTTGGCGGCGGTGGACGCGAACATGCGCTTGTGTGGAAAATTCTCCAGTCGCCGAAAGTTGAAGAAGTAATCTGTGCGCCCGGCAACGGCGGCATAATGGAAATGGTAGATTGTGAGCCGGTTGCCGCTGACGATATTGACGGTTTATTGAATCTCGCACTTTCCAGGTCAATCGATTTGACGGTTATTGGGCCCGAAGCGCCGCTTACCGCCGGAATTGTCGATGTCTTTCAGGAAAAAGGACTGCGGATATTCGGACCGACAAAAAAAGCGGCAGCAATCGAAGGAAGTAAAATATTTGCAAAAAAACTCATGAAGAAATACGGTATTCCTACTGCGGAATTTGAAAGTTTTACCGACCCGAAGGATGCATTTGAATATCTTAAGACCCACGGAGCGCCGATTGTCGTTAAAGCGGACGGTCTTGCAGCCGGAAAGGGTTCTATTGTATGTAAAACCGATAAAGAGGCACACGATGCAGTTCTAACAATTATGGAAGACCGTGCTTTCGGCAGCGCCGGTGACGGAATTGTGATTGAAGAATGTTTAACCGGTGAAGAAGCATCGATTTTTGTATTGACCGACGGTAATGATTTCCTGGCATTGCCTCCGTCGCAGGACCATAAGCCGTTAAATGACGGCGATACAGGACCTAATACCGGAGGAATGGGTGCTTATGCACCTGCACCGATTATTGATGATAAGCTTACGTATACTATTAATACGACAATTATAAAACCTGCTATTGATGCCATGCGAAACGAAGGAATCCCTTATACCGGGTTGCTGTATGCGGGTTTAATGATGACAGCGGAGGGCCCTAAAGTAATAGAATTTAACTGCAGGTTTGGCGATCCGGAAACGCAGGCGGTAGTACCGCTTATAGAAAACGATTTGGTAGAATTGTTAGAAGCGACCATGGACGGAACTATAAAAAATTATTCCATTAAAATCCTGCCCATGTATTCCGTCTGCGTGGTGGCAGCTTCGGGAGGGTATCCCGGCAAATACGAAAAGGGTAAAGAAATATTCGGAATTGATGACATATACATTTCACAAAATAAGAACATTTTTCACTCCGGAACTATTATTAAAGAAGGGCGTTTATATACAAACGGCGGACGCGTCCTCTGTATGAACGCGGTAAATACCGACTTGAGGTGGGCTATAGAGCAGGCTTATTCACTGATTGAGTCCGTCGATTTTCAGAATATGTATTACCGTACCGATATAGGTAAAAAAGGACTGGCACGGCTTTATAACATAAGATGAAGGTAGAAATACTGTAATAAATTTTTTATATTAAAGTGACGGTTTTTATAAAATAACGGGAGATTTTCATAATTCGCCCGCTCCGAGCGTTCGGAGTGGTAAATGGACGGCTTCGCCGCGGGGATACCTCCCGCTCTGCGGGCGGGAAACGAAGCAATATTTATAATTATACGGCAGTTTCCTGATATTACGTAATCTAATACGATGAAAACGGAAAATTGGGGCATAATCGGCACTTCCGAGAAAATTCAAGAAGTGTTGGAGATAATACGGCAGGTAGCAGGTACCGATGTAGCGATTTTAATTCAGGGTGAGAGCGGAACCGGCAAAGAGATGATCGTCCGGGCGATTCATGTGACCAGCAGCCGCAGACCGGGTGAATTGGTATCTGTGAACTGCGGTGCAATTCCGGAAGGAATTCTGGAAAGCGAAATATTCGGTCATGAAAAAGGATCGTTTACCGGAGCAGTGTCTCGAAGGATCGGCTATTTTGAAATGGCAAACGACGGCACTATTTTTCTTGATGAAATCGGCGAGATGAGCCTGCAGACACAGGTCAAGCTTCTTCGTATCTTAGAATTGGGTGAATTCATGCGTGTGGGAGGCACACATTCACTCAAAACGAATGCCCGTGTGATCGCTGCCACCAATAAGAACCTTGAACAGGAAGTTCAAAAAGGGAATTTTCGCCAGGACCTGTTTTACCGCCTGAAATCGGTAACGATTGATGTTCCTCCTCTCAGAGAACGGGGAAAGGATATAGATTTAATTACAAAAAAATTTATTTCCGACTTCGAAGAAAAATATAAAATTAACCAGGAAGGTATAATCCCGGAAGTAATGGAATGTTTTCACAATTACAGTTGGCCCGGTAATATTCGCGAACTCAAAAACCTTCTTGAAAGTTTAGTCCTCCTTAAAAAAGGAGGTAAAATCGAGTTATCCGACCTGCCGGAAAATATCCGAAACAGTCGCGCCGGTGTAAGCGGGCTGCCGGTATATATCAATAAAACATCCGACCAGGCTGAAAGAGAATTAATTTACGGAGCGCTGTTAGGGCTGCGTGCCGACATCGCAGATTTAAAAAATATGGTTCGTGATTCTATGGATGTTTTGCGTAAGCTAACCGGCTATAGGCGGTTTGACCGTGAGGTCGGTGAATTTTCCGAAGTTGTTGATGTTCCTGCCGAATTAAATGATGATATTTCAGTAGAAAAAATTGAAGCCGGGGCGATTAATGAAGCGCTGCGTCGTTTTAATGGAAACAGGCGTCTGGCAGCAAAAGCGCTCGGCATTAGCGAAAGAACGCTATACAGAAGACTTGGAAAACTGGATAATTTTAACCGATGAGACGCACTATGAAGGTGCCCTTCTACGTGTACTCTGCACCCTTTGCGTTTAATATTTAATATGAATAGCAAAATAATCAAATATTTACTCATTTTTAGCCTGCTTTCATGCTATTTTTCCTGCTGGTATTATTCGTTTTCGGGAAAATCCCTGCCCGGCGTCGAGTCGATAGCAATCCCTTTGTTTACAGACAGAACAGGTGAAATCCAGATCAGAGATAAATTGCAAAGCATGTTGATTAGTACTTTTCAGAACGAAAATATTCTTAAAGTTGTCGGGCAAAATCAGGCTGATGTGGTACTGAGCGGAGTTATCGAAGATACACGGGATGAACCGACCGCACCCGACAGGCAGGAGCAGGCACGCCAGTTTGAATTGCGCATTATTGTCCAGATAAAACTCGAAAACAAGAAAACAGGAAAAGTCATGCTGACGGAACGCATTACAGGTTTGGGATTTTATAAAGAATTGACGGAAAGAGACGAAGCAATCGATCAGGCGCTTAATCAGTTGGCGCGCGATGTTTCGAATAAAATCGTTTCAGGATGGTAAAGAAATTTACTCTCTGCCGATATATTATAAAAATTGAAAAAGTAATCCTGATAAATTTGAGACAATACTTGGTAAATAGTCGATTTATTATTATATTATGTATTATTCTTTAATTAAAAGGGGGTCAAACCGATGACGCAAAATGTAAAAAGAGAAATTAGCTTTCTGGAAAAACATATTTCCAAAGATAAAGATTCGGTGTTGTTTGCGCGTCTGGCGGATAAACGGCTTGAAAATGATGAAGTCGAAAAAGCAATTCAGATATGCGAACAAGGGCTTAAAAAACACCCGTATTATATCACCGGTCACCTGGTCATGGCTAAATGCTATCTTGCCGCATCCTTTAGAGAAGAGGCTAAAGAAGAATTGTACAGGATTTTGACTTTTGACCCTTATAACGTTGCTGCAAATAAATTGTTGAGTATGCTCCTTAAAGAAGAAGGAGATAAAAATTCCGCCATGGAACATAGTAAGTCGATTATTCTTGCTGATCCTTTAAATAAAGATTCGGAAAATATCTTAAAAGAAACCGGCGTCAAAGCCCCTGTAACCGAAAAAAGGGCGGCTGTGGTTGAGCCCGAATCAGGTATTCTAAAAGAAGCCGGTATTGATGAAGAAGAGGCGCTGTTAGAAGAAGATTTAGAAGGTCTTGTTGATGTGGCTCCCGAAGTGGAAGTTAAAGACGAGGGAGCGGCGGTTGAAGAAACTACGGCGGATATGGACGTACAGGCAGAAGAGGGTGTAATTTCTGAAACTGAAGATGAAATAGAAGTTTCTCCGGAAGATATGCTCACCGAGCCGGTAGAGGAGGAAGCGAAATCAGAAATGATTGAGGAAGAAGTTGAAGCAGAAGAAACTGATGAGTTCGCTCCTGAAGAATTAGAAGTGGTTGATGCAGGGGACGAGACTATCGTTTTTCCTGAAGAAGAAACGGCACCTGTGAAAGATGAAACTTTTGAGGAGACTGCGGACGCAGCTTTAGAAGATAAAAAGGGCACTGAACCTGAAGCGGAAGAAAGCATAATTGATGAAGAATTGGATAAAATTGATGCCGAAGAAGAAGTCCCTGTTGATTTAGAATCTCCGGAAGAAAAAATCGAAGCAATGCAGGAATCCGAAATGGAATCGGCAGGGGAAGATATTGCCGTTGAACCTGAAATTACAATCGAAGAAGAAATGGATTTGGAAACGGAAGAAGCTGCACCGGATGATGAGTTAGTTGAAGATGATATGAAGGTACATTCTCTCGATGATAAAGACCTGGAAGAAATATCAGAGGAAACTCCCGCTGATATAATGGGAGAAGAAATAGAATTGTCACCTGAAGAAGTTTCCGAAGTTGAAGAAAGCGAACCGGAAATAGAGGTAAAACCGGCTGAAACGGAGGATAAGGAACCGGCTGAACTTGAAGAAGAAATAAGTCCTGAAGCTGAATCAGATGAAATAGATATCTCTTTTGAGGAATATATGAGTTCTGATGAAAAGATTGATGTAAAATTTGATGAGGATGGAGTAGAACATTTGGATGAACCTGTAATTAAGTCGTTGGATATAGAAAAAGATTTTAAAATTCATGAGTCGCTTGAAACAGAGGAACAAGTTCTTGATGCCGGAGAAGAAGCAGGAAAGGTCGATGTAAGTCCCCCGCATTCTGCGGGGGCTGAAGAGATTCTTGATTTTGATACTGAAGAATTTGAAATATCGCCGGAAACTGCTGAAGAAGAAATAGATACTAAATCAGGTTTGGACGAAAAAAGTAAGGAAATTGAGGTCTCTCCTGCGGATGAAGATGAATCGGTTCAAGCTTCCGAAGATTCAGCCGGAGGCGGATTTGCATCCGGCGGAAAAGAAGACTTTTCCGAATTCCTGAAAGAAGATTTTATAGAAGATTTGGATTTCGAAGATTCTTCGGCAAAAAAGAGCGCTGCCCCGGAAGATGTGGAAAAGAGTATTGATGTGAGCCCCGATGAAAAAGCCGATGAAGATATAATTAAAGATATTGACGCTTTTACGATGGAAAAAGACGAAACGAAAGAAGATTTTAATTTAGAAGGAATTGATAGCCTGGAGCCGATTGATTTTGATGAAGAAGATATTGGTGGTGAAATTGCAACCATGACCCTCAGTGAAATATATATTTCACAGGATAAATTTGATAAGGCGTTACAGGTTTTAGAGATTCTTAAGGAGAAAGAACCGGATAACCCGAAAATAGACGAAAAAATCAAGGAAATTAAAAAAAATATGAATGTATGAACAACGAATTAAACAGTTATGCGGCTATTTGTCTGAACAACAATTAGATGCATTCCTCGTAAGCAAACCAACCAGTTTACAATATATTGTTGGCTTTACCGGTTCAAACGGTCTTAGTATAATTTCCGATAAGACCGTTTTCTTTTTAACGGATTTCCGCTATAAAGAACAGGCATCCGCAGAAGTTACAGCGGATGAGATTGTACCGGCAGATGGGCCTCTCGTTCACAGCCTTAATAAACTGACCGGTTTTGACAGTATCAAGCGGCTTGGCTTTGAATCTGAGTATGTTACTTATGATACATACGGGAAACTTTGCGGTATTGCCGGTGAAACTGCTCTTATTCCATGTTCCGAAGTAATTGACCGGATTGCGGCAAAAAAATCGCCCGAAGAAATCGAATTTTTACAAAAAGCATGCGATATTACCGTTTCAGTATATAAAAAAGTTCGCCCGTTGCTCAAGGAAGGAGTTTCGGAGATTGAAATTGCTGCTGAAATTTCGTATAAAATAAAAAAGAACGGCGGTGATGGAGACGCATTTGAACCCCATGTTTTGTTTGGTAAAAACACGGCTTTCCCGCACGGAAAACCGGGGCAGACAAAACTCCGAACGGGCGACGTGATTCAGCTCGATTTCGGAGCCGTATATAAAGGGTATCATGCAGATTTTTCCCGGGTGCTTTTTCTGGGT
>LJUD01000190.1 GCA_001304035.1 bacterium SM23_31
CACACTGTGCCCGCGCAATCGAAACGGCAACCGGGTCATTGTCCACGCCGTAAAGGCAGTGAGTTACCACCCACCGGGATATTGCAGACCTGTCTTTTGCATCCGGTAATTCTGATTGCTTATACAGCGCTTCAGTTAACCGGTGAGCCGCCTCTTTTAAAAAGTTGCCGGTGCCCATAGCCGGATCGAAAATCCGGATTTGCTTTATTTCATTCGGTGACCGCCGCTCCATCAGCGGTGATAAGGTTTCTTTGACGATGTATTGCGTTACGGATGACGGTGTATAAAAAGCTCCCGTTTTTCGCCGCGATTTGTTCTTGCATAAAGTGATTTTGCCTTTTTCGCCAATGTGCAGGCTGTATTGCAAACACTCTCCGTAGAGTTGTCCGGGAATATCGGCACTGCTGTACTTAAATCCGGAGAGGCTTTGATATAAATTTTCGAGGAGATATGCTCGTTGTGTAAATTCTACGTGCCGGTCGAGAAAAAAACGTTCAAATCTCCCGCCGTCGAGCGAGCGGTTTTCGGCAAGCTTCCGGAAGAATGCGGCGAGTATTAACCGTATTCCGGTAGAATAAATCGATTGCATGTCCTTTTGTCCTGATGAATTGTCATTATACAGCGATTGACATACCGATTGCAGAGATGTCCCGCATACTGCGGGATATTGAGGATTTCTGCTATTTGAGGCGGGCATGATTGTACAAAAAATACAAAAAGTGATGTTAAATTATATAAACGTTTTGGAGCATGTTACAAACATGCTCCTGCTTGAGTTAATGAAAAGTTTTAAAACTCATCACTTCTGCAGGCGGTACCTGAATATACTTGTATTAGAAAGTATAAAAATCTCCTCTCCATTTTCAGATAATCGTAAATATATGTTACCACGAGAAAAAGAAAAGTTTTTATAATTTTGTCTAAACACCGGCGTGCCGTCTAATTTTAAAACAACAAGTCTATTATCATTAGCAAATGCTACAAGTTTTTTTTCAGATAACACGTCAGCCGCGCTATAACCACCATCAAGCGAATATAATATCTCTCCCGTCTCAAGAGCAACAAGGAGTATACCTCCATTGGCTCCTCGCGCCCATATTGCTGCATGTTTACCTTCCGGAGAGAAAAAAACATTGTCTTGACCAAGGATCACATCCTCATATTCCCGAACTATGGTACCATCATTCCTGAATATGAAGAATACGCTGTTTATCCTGTTGCGGTCTCTGTCCATATCATAAACACTCCCGAGGACGTATTCTCCATTAGGTGAAATAAAGATTTCAGACATGCGTTGGCGTTCTGTCTCATACCTCCAGAGCTCTTCACCCCGCTTGTCAAACAAATGAAATCTTGATTTCGGCTCCGTTTTCTGAATGAATCTTGGATTTACCGAATTCATGACGAAGTAGTTGCCGTCGTCGGAAAAAGCAGCAGAATATAATTCAAACGGAGAATAAGTAACATCTTTTATCACCGTACCCTGAGGATCATAAAATGTTATTGATGAACCAGCAATTTTAACAAACCTTCCATCATAATCTGAAATATAGAAAAATGGGCCAGATTGATCGTAAAACCTGGTTACTTCTTCTTCCCATCGTTTTCTTCCCATATCATCAAAAATCTCAAATTTCAACAGCAAATTCTCAACAGGTGAAACATGTATTACACTTGTACGTACAAGAACATAATTTCCATATTTAGAAATGTAGTCTACATAGCTTGGTATCTCATATTCAGGTTCAGTACTCCCTAAGGGTATATACTTTCGCGTCTCGAACGTTTTTGTATAGATGATATTCCTGTTTGCATCAAAAAAGTTGAAGCCTTCATCCGCCTGTCTTGCATCCGGCATCAACTTATAAGGTACGACAATTTTCACATACCCTGCCGTATTAGCGCTGCGTCTGCTGAGTTTTACCAGACGTGCATTTGGCGGAATGGACGTCTCTTCAACCAGCTTGTACGGTAGTTGTACGCCGTATTTTCCTTGAAAAGATATTCTTTGCTGCTGCGCGTTTGCATTATGAACAAGTCCAAATAAAAGGTTCATTACGGCAAATAAGAACATCGAAAACAAAACTGATGAAATAAATTTTACTTTCATTTTTTGAACGTCCCTGAACACGCCAAGGCGTGTTCCTACATTTTGGTTTTGCTATTTATAAATCTGAATCGGAGTTGATTTTATTACCGTCATTCCGCTGATCATATCTGTAATTTTTACCACCAGTTCATAAACACCGATATCAGGGAAATTTTGTTCTATTTGAAGAATCTGTAGTTCTGTTCTTCCAAAACCGTGAATTTCGGAAGATACCCAAACTCCTTCATATTCACGCGGCTTGAAAGGTATATTTTTGATCAGCCTTTTTAAATAAATCCGGCTCAGCGTTTCCGGATCAATCGTTCTGAAACTGTATTCGACCTTATAATAATTTTCGCCCAGTTCATTCATAATAAAAAGGTTGTATACTTCATAATATATATAAATCGGCTGATCTTTCGTGAATGCATGCTGCGGATCGCCGTTGATCGTAATATTGTCCCGTGAAAGCGGCTTCTGTTCATCCGTTAGCTCAATATTATAAGCAGCGAGAATGTCGCTCATCTGAAGGGAATCGTATCCAAACCGTTCGATAGAAATTGTATCACGAACAACGCCGGCGTTACCCGAATTAGGTTCTAATACTTCAAAGCTTATGCTGTAATTGCCCGGATTAATATTAAACTTATCGGAAGAAACTAATAATGACATGGAGCCCGGGTCAATCTCAGATTTGTCATATTCATGAATTGATGTATCTACCTTTTCTATTATTCTATTCCAGTCACTATCATGTACATATATGCCGTATTGCATCTCGCCGTATAGTCTGTTTATTACCGGTTTCCATTTAATTTTATTGATTGCCATACCATAGAAAATTTTCACCTCGGTTTTATTATTTTCCCTGTAATTTAATACATTGACGGGAATTTGTAACAGTTCTCCACGTGGCTTGTATTCGTAAATTTCAGGATGCCGTGCAATTTTACTTTCAATATTACTGCCTATAGAGCGTGGACCACCGAAAAATCCAGTTTCTAATTCAAATTTATAATTATTTTCCCTCGCAGCATTATTGCCCGCATAGAATCCAATAGAGAAATCCTTATAATTCCATATTTGAATATTTTGAAAAGTTATACTATTATTGTATTGCCTGATTGTTAACGGTTTTCCGTATTTAATCCAGATCAATCCCATTGCAGTGCGCCAGCCGGGAATACCTTTTTGAGAGACTGAAAAACGCAAATTTGCCTCTGCGATCCTTCCGTAATGGACCAGCTTCCGTTCGTTAATTTCTGTCAAGTAATACGGGTCTTTTTTATCCCAGAAATGCAGTGTATCTGCTGAAAGTATAAGTTCAAAGTCTCCTTTAATATTAACGTCTATTTTTGCGTCTATTATCTCCGGATTTTCAAAGACGGACCGCTCTTCCGGGCTCATCAGTGAAAACGCTTTATTATAGTGTAAAAAGGATTTTTCATAGTCATTTTTTTCACTGTAGCCGAGTCCCAGAAATAAGTTTGCGTCCCGCTGAGCGGAATCGTTTTCATTTGCATTTAAAATTTTTTCCAGTAATTCTATGAATGTGTCCAGGTCGCCGTCGTCAAAACGAATCAGCGCTTTGTTAAAGAGCGTCTCACGGTCATAAGGATTTAATTTGAGTATCAGATCATACAGCCTGTATACTTCAGTTTCTAAAGATTCGGCATAGTTAAAAAGTCTATTTACATTGCCCGTTTGATATTGGTATGATTTATATTCTTTTAAAGTATATCCGGCGAGTCTTTTGAGAGCGGGCACGTCATCGGGATTTTCTCTTAATATGTCTTCAATCAGCCCTTTAGCATCGTCATAGTTATTTTTCGCAGCATAAATATCGGCAAACGCAAACGCGTACTCCCGGTTATCTCTGTCTAAAAAAAGCGCCTCTCTGATTGCATCTGTTGCATGTTTAAGCGAAACGTTTGAACCGGTTTGTCTTAAATAACATAGCGCTAATTGATAATACGCTTCGGCAAATTTATGATTTTTAAGAATCGCTTTTTTGAATGCCTCTATCGCTTCATCGATATTGCTCTCATCCTTTAATGTCAGCCCTGTTCGATAATAATAATCTGCATCCTGCGAGTATACGGCTGAAACATTACACAGGAGAGTTAAAGAAAATAAACAGAAGAGGAATAGATAGTTTTTAAGGAATACACTGCTTCTCGGAAGAAAAGATTTTATTGAAGTGGATTTCATGAGAAAATTTATTATAATCTTATCTATGTGTCAAAAATAATCCAAAGGTATCGGTATAAAAGAAGTGTAGCGAAGCCGAATTTTAACGCGGCAAAACGTAGTCTTTTATTCCGTGCTATACGCTGTGCCGTGCCTATCACCATATAACTTCCAATCCTATCTTTCTCAGTGTCTTATCCCGAGTTATCAAAGGAAAATTTAAATACATTGAGGTAGAAGCAATTAATCTATCCCAAGGATCGGAGACCATTTCTCTGGGGATTCTTTTACTTTTTTCAATTATTGGGAGGCACAGCGGCTCTACTCTATAATTCTTCGCTGAAGATATCATTGCAAGAAAACTATCAAAATCAGCGACAATCTTTTTCTTTTCGATTAGATAGAGTAATTCAAAAAAGACAATGCAAGGAATAAAAATATGATCATGAAAACTATCAACTTTTTGGAAAATTGCTTTTGCCTCGGTGGAAAGTTTAGGATCATCCGTTATGTGCCAAATTAAAGAGTGAGTGTCAGTAACAAATGGCATTACCATTTCTCCTCAAGCTTCTTTAGCAAATCCTTTCGTATTTCTCTAATATCTTCATCTGTAATCTTTATACCTTTCCAAATACCACCTAACCGTATCGTATTCAGATTTTTCTTGAACTCTTCTAACTCTTCCATAAATGGCATAATGTCGATGCCGTAAATATAACCTTCCTCATCCCACCATAATTTAAATCTTCCTAATTCTTTCGTTGGTTTTTTCTTCAAGGAACGAAATTTTAACACCAGCTTATCATTAGCTGGAATATATGAAACTGTTTTCATTTTTCTCCGCCAGAAAGTAATAGCAGAAAAGCAAGAAGACCTCCCAAAACAAGCAAAGTCTTCTCACGCTCTTCTTTTTTCAATTTTAGCGAACTAACATAAGTAGATAATTTGATCAAAGCCTGCTGATGTTGATTAGGAATGTATTCAATATACTCTCTTCCCTCTAATGCAGCTAAGTCTTTTGCGTCTATTCCCTTTTCTACAATTGGAATAACCAATTTATCGTATTTTAATGAATATCCTATTTCTTGTTGTACCCAGTTCGATCTTATCCCATTTTGCGTTAACAAGGCAACTACACAATCAGATATTTTGATTTGTTCAAACACTTTTTTTTCAAGAGGTTCGCCGGGAGCGAGATACCACTCTGCAACAGATACTTCAACTCCAAATTTCGAAAGTAAATTTGCTAATGATATAACTAATCCTTGGTCACGGGTGCTATGACTTATGAAAACTTTATATGCCATTTTTATCTCCAAATTTATTTAGGCACGGCATTGCTTTCCAGAAAAAGGGTTCGCTTTCGCGACACAACAAGGATCGTAAATACGTTGCAATCTCTTTATAATTTACTAACTATACTTATAATAAAAAAGTAATTTTTAAAAAAGTGATAAGAAATACTATGTCATTGAGATCCCGCTTAGCAGGAGCGGCAATCTCCTGCAATTTTAACAAAGTTTAACACCTAAATCATAATAATTATAATTTACACTATTCACGGTAAATATTAATCAGGTCTTTTAGCATCGCCGCCGCAGTGCCCACCGGACCGGCTCTGCCGCCGGTAACAGTGATTATCCCCATAGTGTCGGTGGTGTAAGTAATACCTTTATCCGTACCATTCACGCCAAACAACGGGTGAGTGCTGTCTATCATTGTGGATCGAACATAAGCTCTTACATTTCCGTTAATCTTTTCCGCTACACCTAAGAGCTTTATTTCCTTTCCGTTTTCTTTGGTTTTCTTTACATAAGCAGGGTCTAAATTCGTAATACCTTTAACGGTCACATCTGATAGTTTCAGGTTGCAGTCCATCAGAGAATTTGCAAGAATCACCGTTTTATTAGCGGTATCCCATCCCTCTACATCGAGGGTGGGGTCAGTCTCAGCCATTCCCATTTTTTGTGCTTCTTTAAGGGCTTCTTTGTATGGTATGCCTTGTTCAGCCATTCGTGTAAGAATTAAATTAGTCGTGCCTGTTACTATACCCTCGATTTTTAAAATGTCAGCGCCGGCAAGACAGGTCAATCCGACGTCCGTTGTCGGGAGAGCAGCCGCCGTTGCACCGCTGTATTTTATGCTCACACCGGCAGCTCTGGCTGCTTGTTTTAATTCCTGCATCCGTAGGACAAGGGGACCCTTGTTCGCCGAGACAATATGCC
>LJUD01000191.1 GCA_001304035.1 bacterium SM23_31
TATACGGCGCATTTATCGGCGGCACGGCTATATTTATTTTTTCCGCATTAAATCCCTGGGGTTCCGGTCTGGCTTTCCCGCCTGTAATAATCGCACAGGTAATATCCTTCAGCATAACCGGTTTTTGCGGAGGTATAATTTCCAGGTTGTTGCCGAACACTCTCCCGCAAAAAATAATGATCCCTGTTTTTGGATTATGCGGCGGATTACTTACATTACTTTTTCATGTACTGGTAATACTTTTCACTTCGGAATTGTCGGGCTTTTCTCCGGAACAGTTAAGCGTGTTTCTTGCCGGCGGGATGATGTTTGCTCTTTTAAACATAGGATCAAATACCTTTTTTTTCGCTGCACTCGCTCCAACACTCATACGGGTTACCGGGAGATTTTCATTTGTCAAAGAATTTAAATCCAATAATTCGACGTAAAAATCCGATTCTTAACGCAACGTAGATTTACTTTACATGTTGAACATAAAGTCCCGCTTGGCGGAACATTATTCCAGGATTTGAAATTATGACGGCACTATTAAATCATAAGGATACGGAATTTTTCACATCCCGAATAATGATGTACATATTTTTATTTTCTTTTATTTTACTGCATATTCACGACCTTAATGCGCAAATCATTATCAATGAGGTCATGTTTAATCCCGCCGGCAATGAAAATCATAATGAATTTGTTGAATTATATAATGCGGGCAGCAGCGCCGTTGACTTGAGCGGCTGGTTAATATCCGACAGCTCTGGTTCGGATATTATTATTGATGCAGGAAGCGGAACTATCTTGCAGCCGGGACAGTACGGTATTGTCCTCGATCCGGATTATTTTATTAATTCAACCTTGTATGATTCAATTATCCCGCCTGAAGCGCTTATACTCACAATAGACGGACCTACTATTGGCTCCAGGGGATTGAGCAATTCAACACCGGAATTAATAAGTATAGTTTCGTCAGCGGGTGATACAATAACCGCATACCGCTATTCAACGGATAATAACGATGGTTTTTCCGATGAAAAAATTATTCCAGGCGATGTTAACGAAGATTACAATTGGGGAAACAGCACAGTGTATCTCGGTACGCCCGGTGCACGAAACAGTATTACTCCACCGGATTTTGATATGCGTTTGACGTCTTTGACGATTGTTCCTACTGCGCCCTTTATTAATCAAACGGTTACAATGAGCGCATCGGTGCAGAATCACGGCATAAGCCCCCCGGAGACAGCAGAACTTGCATTTTATATCGATTCGGATAAAAACGGCGTATTAACACAGGATGAAATATTAAATGAAATTGTACTGAACCTGTCTGATTTCAATGAATTCGGGGATTCAGCCGTCATTGATTTTGCATGGCAGCCCCCCTATGCAGGTAATATATCAATCTGGGTTTCGGTAAACAGCATGCCGGATAGTAATATGCAGAATAACATGCTTTCATTTCTTATGAATGTGCTTGAATCGGAAAACCAGGTAATAATAAATGAAATTATGTATCAGCCTCTAAGAAATGAGGCTGAGTGGATCGAACTCTTTAACCGTGGAACGAGCGAAGTAAATTTACGGAACTGGCGGATAAAAGATAAATCTCGGGCAGAGGGGGCTGTTATCGGTCAGGGAGACATTATTTTTCCCCCGGGAGATTACATCGTTTTAACGGGTGATTCAATAAAGTTAGCCAATTATTATCCATTGTCATTCACAATAATCAACGTTAGTCACTTCCCTGCATTGAATAACGATGGAGATGAGATAACGGTGCTGGATGCGGCGGGACGGGTTTCCGACAGTGTTGAATACAACAGCTCATGGGGTAGTAATCCGGGAGTTTCGCTGGAGAGAATACAGGTAAATGCATCAAGCAATGACCGGAACAACTGGGGTCTGTCAACTTCGCATGAAGGAGCTACACCCGGTCATGTAAACAGCTTAGAGGTTCACGGGATTTCCGGTCAGGTACTTATCGTTCCCGAACCTAATCCGTTCTCACCGGGCAGGGACATGCACGTGTGCAGGATCACCGTTACACAGCCCCTTACGCAGTCTCTTGTTACTATGAAAATTTTTGACAGATACGGCAGATTGGTTCGTGATTTACTTCGCGGCGAGCCGCAGGGAAGTAATTTTACTGTCGAATGGGACGGCAGAAATAATAACGGGAGGCTTATGCAGACCGATATATACGTGATTTATTTTAATGCAATATCAACAAATTCCGGCAGAAGCATCGAACATAAGACAACCGTAGTTCTGGTAAATGAACGTTGAAAATATAATACTGTAGGGGCAGACCCCTGTGTCTGCCCTGATGCAATAGCAGACCCCTGTGTCTGCCCTGATTAATTGTCCGGGGCATGGAGAAAAAAATGGAATTTATCAGCATCTTTAATGACGTTTTGGGTCCGGTAATGCGCGGTCCTTCGAGTTCTCATACTGCGGGTTCTTACCGGATTGGTAAAATAGTCCGCTCTTTACTGGGAGAAGAACCTTCTTCGGTGAAATTTACTTTTGATCCACAGGGTTCATATATCAAAACTTATCGTCAACAGGGCGCTGACATTGCTTTTGCCGCTGGCATCATGGAACTGCCTATTACGGATGACCGTTTCCCACAGGCGCTGGAGTTGGCGGACATAAAAGGCATCAAGATTGAATTTACTTCTGCACCACTTGAAAAAGCAGACCACCCGAACACTGTTAAAATACAAATGACATCACGGAGCGGAAAACAACTGTCGGCTGCTGCGAAGTCGGTCGGCGGGGGAGTGGTACTTGTTTATCAAATTGAAGACTGGTTTGTTAATTTGACCGGAAAAGCGTATGAAATTCTTGTTGAATGTGATAAAAGTGCAGAGTCTCAGGTAATAAAACTTCTGACATCCGACGGTCTGTTTATGGATACACCCGTGCGGCAAACACGGGATAACAATGTTCTTCTTCACGTTCAGCGTGTCTCTTCTTTGAATTCAGAGGTTCAAACCCGGATTGAGACACTGCCGGGAGTTAAGAATATACGGACTGTTTCGCCGGTGTTTTTTATACAACGCGGCAAATCCCTTTTCTCCGGCGCAGAAGAAATGGTTGCAGAAGCAGAAAAAAACGATTGTTCACTTGGTAAAATTGCATTGGTTTATGAATCGGAACTATTGGGAATGACTGAAAGTGAGACTCTGGAAGAGATGATAAAACGGTTTGAAATAATGAAGTCATCCGTGTACCGGGGGCTGGATGAAAAGGATGTGCGGATGCAGTTGCTTGAGCCAAGTGCCCGGCGGATTTATAATGCTGAAGCTGAAGGGAAAGTTGCGGTTGGCGGTATTCATACGCGGGCTGCCGCACGTTCCATGGCTGTTATGCATGTGAATAGCAGTATGGGAGTTGTCTGTGCGGCGCCGACCGGCGCCTCTTCCGGGGTTATTCCGGGTGTAGTGGTAACGCTTGCGGAAGAAAAAAACTTGAGCGAAGAAGAAACGGCTGCGGCGTTATTTGCTGCGTCCGCTGTCGGATTGGTTGTAGCAAGGCGTGCGACTTTTGCTGCGGAGGTGGCGGGATGTCAGGTCGAGATAGGGGCGGCAGGCGCCATGGCTGCCGCAGCCGTTGTTGAGGCTGCAGGCGGAAGCGCACGGCAGGCTGTGGATGCCGCTGCAATTGCGTTTCAGAATGTTATGGGTTCTGTGTGTGACCTGATACAGGGAATATGTGAAATCCCATGCCACACAAGAAATGCGGCTGCTGCATCAAGTGCATTTCTCTGTGCAGACCTGATTCTCGGCGGTTATCATAATCCCGTCCCGCTTGACGAGACTATAGACGCAGTCTATGCCGTAGGCAAAATGCTGCCGTGCGAACTCAGGTGCACCGCGCTCGGCGGAATAGCCGTTACTCCTTCGGCATTGGCATTGCACCGTTTGAGGTGAAATAAATTTATATATTAATTAGTTTAGCCGGCAATCAGCCGTAATGTTTCAGCCGGATCGAAATAAAGCAGAATTTAATATAACAGCAAAAAGCAACTTCATTGGTAAAAGCTTGCTGCTGAAAGCCGAGAACTAATAGCATTGTCAGTATCCGGTGCAGGGATTGCAAAAAGATCAAACTTTGTCAGAAACCACAATCTCCCGAGTACTCGCGGGATAATTTATAATATTTTACGCCAGAGGCGGATCTTTAGACAAGACCTGATCCCAATTATGCAATATAAAATATAATATTGTAAGACCTGACCCCATTATTTAATTCTGACCCCATTTTTTAATTCTAATTTGTACCTAGAACACTGGACATTCGTTTGGTAAGAGATAACTACGCGACACGCATAATCACGATAAAGTCAAATTTTGGATGTCAAAACGGACGCGGTATCATATCAATTATACGCTTACGTATAACACGTGGCTCAATCAAGTCGAAACACTGTTCAGAATAATTACGCAATGCGTCATTCAGCGCGGATCTTTCAGAAGTGTGAAACAATTAACCGCAAATATTGACCAGTTAATGAAAAACTACAACACAAATAGCAGACCTTTTATATGTAAATCAACCACTTATTCTGTCTTTGAAAAACTTCAAAGATTATGTTAAAGTATTTCTTGGACATGATACTAGTTGAATTTGAATAATACTAATCTAAAAAATTTTAATAATATATTGTTTATTTGTGTCCCGAACACCAATACCAATCAGGGCATTCCAATACATCTCCAACCCATTTACAACACCTGACCACAGATTCTTCACAATCAAAAAGATCGTAATCCCACTGTGGCTCACCTGCAGGAGGAAAATCACACGTTATATAATCATCACAATATTGCCCACCAAAATAGTCACATATTTGGGGGCAAACATCTTCGCATATATCATGATCAGGGTTTAAAAACATCAAATTATTAAAAGTATCAATTATTTTTGATGCAATTGTTTCTTTCTCTGGTACTGGTACTACTTTGTTGGGCATTTCCACTATACAACAACAGATACACAGATCACCAGATGAATCTGCTGCATTATATACAACAGAAAAATTTAGAAAAAGTAACACAGACAAAAATAGTACTTTCTGTAATCTTTTCATGGTAACCTCCTGAAAATTAAAATAAATGATTTGGGTAAATAGTATTTTAATTACTAATCAAAATTAACCTAATAAAACAACCTATTTTCTAATAATAAAACGATAAATTTCTGATTCGTCTTTATGTGGAAACAAAATATCTCCATTAGATAATACCTCAATAGAATACGAGGATTTAGCAAAGTAGGAATATCTGTAGTTACTACTAAAGGTTAACTTTTTATTTAAAGGTATTATTATTTCTTTATCTAATTCCAATTCATTGTTAATAACAAAAATCGGTAAATTTCTCACTTCAGGTCCAGAGGTTGAATGTTTATCAGTCATAGACAAAACATAGAATTTATTATTTCTAAAAATTATGTCCCAAAATGTATATATTACTCTAATATCTGATGTGATTTTTTTATCTTTTAAATAAGGAAAAACTTTTTGAAATTTTATATCTTTTATAAGGTCATTGTTCTCATTATATTTTCTCATAGAATAGTATGATTCAAGAAATATATAATAATTATTATTTTCATCTTTGAATGGCCATCCGGATGACATTATTAAAAAATCTAAAGTTTGACTTCGGTTAAGAGGTTGCCTTGGTTCAGAGATTTTACCGACTTCACTGATAACTTCTCCTTCCCTTGAAAATACCGTTATAAAATATCCCCTTTCGGGGAGATTTATTAAAATTTCTCGGTCCTTCGTTACAAACAAATTTGCTTTATATGGTTTACTAACTCTGAAGGAATTTATAAATTTTCCCGTTTTAGTGAAAATTGATATTCTTGTGTTCCCATTTTCATAAACATATATATCACCTTCATCATCAACATCAAAGTATGCCGGATGAAGTATATCTCCCGGACCCTGTCCCGCTTGACTTATTCTACGGATAAATTTTCCTTCATCTGAAAAAACAAAAAAACAACTGTTCCCTATATCGAGTACGACTTTTTCCTTGGTTGATGGAATCTCGCGTATTTGGTAAGGTTTGTAAAGAACTTCATTATTAAACGTATAATCAACATCTATAAATACTTTTCGTTCATACGTTACTATGGGTACTTCTTGGCTAAAAACCAATGAATTATAACATAGCAAAATTAATAGAAAAGTTGTTACATTTGGTATAAATAATCTTTGTATTTTTCGTATAAGCGTAATAAATTTAATTTCAATTTTATACATTTTAATACTCCTCATTTGAGATAGAATTTTTTAATAATTCTTGATTAATAATCTTCAATTGTTTTTCGTATTCTAAAACCGTAAGAGCTAATCTTACCATATTAGAAAAAATGGGGTCAGGTCTTGCATCCCGCTTAGCGGGACATTTTATGTCCTGAGTATTCTGGATTATTTTTTTACCCTCACCCTGATCCCGATTAATTCGGGGCGGTTAAAT
>LJUD01000192.1 GCA_001304035.1 bacterium SM23_31
TGGATACACTTATTCCTCTGCACGTGGGTATACAGGTATGGCGTGTGCTGCTTGAATCATCCGCCGCCGAACATGGAGCACGTATGACAGCAATGGAAAATGCCACGAGCAGCGCCGAGGAGATGATTGAATCATTGACACTTTACTATAACCGCGTCCGCCAGGCAGCCATAACAAAAGAGCTTTTGGAAATTGTCGGAGGCGCTGAAGCATTAAAGTACGGGTAATCCCCCGAGCGCCCTGGGGACGGTTACCCGGAGTAACTCAATATCTATCAATAATTATTATCAAACGTGAGAAAAATTATCCAACATTTCTAAAGAACAGACTTTGTCTGAAAATTTAGTTTCTTAACATCAAGGTCGTTGGGATTAAAATGGCAAAAGGCAATGATTATAATTGGGGTGAAGTCACACAAGTAATCGGTCCGGCAGTCGACGTAAAATTTCCGGATGGAAAGCTCCCGGCAATATTTAATGCCGTTCATGTGATAAGAGAAGACGGGACGGAACTTATAATGGAAGCTCAGCAGCATCTCGGCGAGCATACGGTGCGCTGTGTTGCACTCGACGCGACGGACGGTTTGGTACGCCGGATGAAAGCAAAAGATATGAAAAAGAAAATAACCATACCTGTTGGACCTGAAACTCTGGGACGGCTTATAAACGTATGGGGTGCGCCGATAGATGAACTCGGACCCGTAAAGGCAAAAATGGAAATGCCGATCCACCGTGAACCCCCGGAATTGGAAGAGCAGTCAACCACAACAGAAATCCTGGAAACGGGTATAAAGGTTATTGATCTGCTTGAACCGTATTCCAAAGGCGGTAAGACAGGTCTTTTCGGCGGCGCCGGCGTCGGCAAAACCGTTATCATAATGGAATTGATCCGTAATATTGCCACCGAGCACGGCGGATATTCTGTTTTTGGCGGTGTCGGCGAGCGCACGCGTGAAGGGAATGACCTGTGGCTCGAAATGAAAGAATCCGGCGTTATTGAGAAAACAGCCCTTGTATTCGGACAGATGACCGAACCGCCGGGAGCACGGGCACGTGTGGGATTAACGGCATTGACGGTAGCGGAATATTTCCGGGATACCGAAGGAAAAGACGTCCTGTTATTTATCGATAATATTTTCCGTTTCACGCAGGCTGGCTCTGAGGTTTCCGCACTCCTCGGGCGAATGCCGTCAGCCGTCGGCTATCAACCCACGCTTGCAACAGAAATGGGAGAACTGCAGGAGAGAATAACGTCCACTAAAAAAGGTTCCATAACATCGGTGCAGGCAATTTACGTACCGGCTGACGACCTGACCGACCCGGCTCCCGCAACCACTTTCTCTCATCTTGACGCAACAACGGTATTATCCAGGCACATTGTGGAATTGGGCATTTATCCTGCGGTTGACCCGCTGGACTCGACTTCCCGTATTCTTGACCCGCGCATCGTCGGGCAGGAACACTTTGACACAGCATTAAAAGTACAGGAAATCTTACAGCGCTATAAAGACCTTCAGGATATCATTGCCATTCTCGGTATGGATGAACTCTCCGATGAAGATAAAATTGTTGTCGCACGTGCAAGAAAAATTCAAAAATTCCTCTCCCAGCCGTTCTTTGTAGCCGAAGAATTTACAGGGGAAAAAGGCAGGTACGTTCCTCTGAAAGATACAGTCAAAAGTTTTAAAGGACTGGTTGAAGGTAAATATGACGATATTCCGGAACAGGCATTCTACATGAAAGGCGCAATTGACGAGGTTATAGAAACGGCAAAGAAAATGTAACCGGACAGTGCGTGACCACTATGGCAAAAAAGACATTACAGCTTGATATTGTTACGCCAAACAGTAACGTTTTTTCCGGAGAAGTCGAATCGATTGTTGCACCCGGAACCGAAGGATATTTCCAGCTGCTCCCGGATCATACGCCGTTTTTGTCCACGCTGCAGATAGGCGAAATCCGTATACGGAAAAATGGAAAAGAGGAATATTACGCAACAAGCGGAGGCTTTGCCGAAGTTCATCTTAACCGGGTCTCTATTCTGGCAGAAACAGCAGAAGCCGGGCGTGAAATTGACCTTAAGAGAGCAGATGCTGCCAGAAGCCGGGCAGAAAAACTATTGGAATCGCATGAGGAATGGGTAGATACGGATAGAGCACGTCTGGCTCTCTTCCGGGCTTTAAATAGAATTCGCGTCAAAAATCGTATGTAATTTTTTTATGAAATCAACATGAAAGGCGGTCTTGTGACTCAGGATGAGAACACTATCAATATTGGAAAAGATGTCTATATTGAAGGTGATATCACCATATTAGGTTCGGTAAATATAGATGGAACCATGAAGGGCAGCCTGACGGCAGTCGGTATGCTGATTGTCGGTCCCACCGGGATAATTAATGGTGACGTGATAACAAAAAATATTGAAATCAAGGGCGTCATAAACGGGAATCTCACGGCTACTGCTTCAGTTGCCCTCGAACCGGGAGCCACGCTTAACGGCGACCTTTATACAGCCAAAGTACATCTTGCGGAGGGTTCCATATTTAACGGCAAATGTACCATGATTAAACGCAAAGAACTGAGAGTCGACCCTAACACAAAAAAGGTCGATGTGATTGACCTCTCCCCCGAAGAAATTCTCACCAGGCAATAATCTTAAATCCGATATTGTGTAAAATTACTTTTCTAAAGTTCAGACTTTGTCTGAAATCCCGTTCCAGGATTTTACTTTAATCCTTGTTCAAGAAAAGATCATGCAATAATCCCCGGGATTTCGTGAGCGGCAATACCGGTGTTAGCTCTCGATACCGTCTACTTTTCCATCGTCTCCTGTAGGGGCGGGGTCTCCCTGCCCAAATATTTCTCGATCCCGCGTTGTGTATTCCGGTTGCCATGTTAAATCTTCGGGGCGGGCACGGGCACCGTGCCCCCACAAAAAAGGGGGAAAATTAAAGAATATTTCCATTCCAACAATGATTCAATACTGTTTTAAGGTTCTGCGGATGGCTGCTAATTTTGTAATGCGGTCAATAAATATTATAAAGTATTTGTGAAGTAAAGAGTAATTTAGTAGATTATAGTTTGCAGATGAAACAAAGCGCTTGATAATATTTGGGAGAAAAATGGCAAATAAAAAATTAAATCCTAAAAACGAAAAAGAGATTCAGGAAGCGATAAAAGACAAATCTAATATAGTTCCGAAATTGAATTGGTAATAAAGTTTTATTAAATTTGGATATTATGTATAATTTTTGTATGGTAATTTGAAATGAAAGAAAAAAAATACACTTGGAAAGATGTTGTAAAAAGTGCTTTATTTAAATTAGGCGGACAAGGACATCTTTCTGAAATAAACGGTATAGTTGAAAAAAATCCTGATGCAAAAATAAAAATCCAAAAAAATATTACATGGCAAGCTACGATAAGAAGGGTTGTGAGGCAGTATAAAATTTTTGAACCTTTAGGGAAAGGTGTTTATAAGTTGTTGGAAGAAGTTACTATAAAAGCTGAACCGCAAGAATTTACTGAAGAACCGGAGATTGATCATGGTATTGCTCAAGGTATGTTAGTAACGATTGGTAAAATTTATGGATATGAGACTTATGCACCTCCACATGACCAGACAATAAGGAACTTCCAAGGAAAACCTTTAAGCGATTTTGTCAGCTTATCTAACTGCACAGATATTTTTAGAGGTCCTAACTTAGCAAAGATTAGAGAGATAGATGCTTTATGGTTTGATGAAGATGATTATGGACTATTTCCTGTGTATGCTTTTGAAGTAGAGGAAACAACAAGAGTAAAATCAGGATTAGACAGGCTGTTGAAAATACCGGAAAGATTCCATGCTAGATTTTTTATAATTGGACCAAGTATAAAAGAAAAAGATTTATTCGACCAATATATTAATCAGACACCGTTTAGAAAATTTAGAGATAGATTTATGTTTAGACTTTATAAAGAGTTAGAGGAATTATATAACTCTGCTTTGGATAATAATATTAAAAGAGAGAAATTTGGTATTATTGAAAGATGGAGACAATTATGAATAATGAAATAACAATAAAATGTGCTTGTGTGAAAGAAGTAATACTTGTGATTGTCGGAGGGCAGTATTAAGATGAATATAGAGGAAATTGCGATTGTGGTCGTAAATGGTTTTTAAAAGATTTATCAGAGACATTTGCAGAAATTTCCGATGAGACATAATTTAGACAGAAACAAGTAAGAAAAATCAGACCGTTACATGTACATTTGCTTGTTGAAATGTATATAAAATAAATCTATAATAATTGCAAAGATCATAAAGATAAATATGAGGTATCATATATGAAAACGTATATTTTTATTACCGAAGAGGGTATTACATATCAACCAAATACAGTATCCCCTGAGCCGGATATTGAAAATTGTCAGGTTATTGGTTTTGCAAAAGGTATTAATGAAAAAAAAGCCATAAAAAATTTAGTAAGGGAAAATGATTATTTATTAGATACAAGCTTTGATGAAATTATTTGTATCGAACTAAAAAATGAGGATTATTATAAAAGTGCAAAAGGTTTTCATTTAGATGATTATAAGAAATAATGTTCAAAGCCTTATATAAAATAGAACTTTGGCAAAATACAAGCGCACACTAAAGTGTGCGGCTACCACGGTGTGATAATAATAAAATACAATCGGTAGCCGCAGGCTTTAGCCTGCGAACATCCTTAACAAGGAAAAGCCATATATATCTATTGAGGATTATTAGGTAATTAGCCATACAAGTTTAAAATTTGTAAAAGTTTTAATAAAAAATAAAAGTTCCAAACCATTATAGAAAAAATGATCATTTTTCTTAAAGCAAGTTGGCTAAAATAGATAGTGCGAGATTTAGGAAGAAAGCATGAAATCAAGAAATGGCAATAAAGGTAAATTTTATTTAAATGAATGGGGAATCTTAGGTACTGGTTTATACACA
Source organism: bacterium SM23_31 (assembly GCA_001304035.1). GTDB lineage: Bacteria > SM23-31 > SM23-31 > SM23-31 > SM23-31 > SM23-31. Next base: position 4,963 of record LJUD01000192.1, read on the forward strand.
GGTGTAGTAATTTTGGACACTTCTCAATTTGAGGAACTCGCTGATTATGGTGGAATTTTATATGAGCTCAAGAAAATAGGGATTCGTGACGGAGAGGCATATCAAATCGACAACTGTGGTGATTTACTTATGTGTCGTGACGCATATAAGAGGTGCAAGCATATTATTAAAAAGTTTGGAGTAAAAGTCGTATGTGATTGAATATTATTCAAAAGCGATTATAAAGAGGTAAATATGACTGATAATATTTCCGTAACTATTGACTCAAAATACCATCGTGGTCAGTTTGATGACTACCTTTCTGGTGGTAAGATTGAGTATAAAGGTAAAATCTATTATTGGTCTGCTCAAGACAGCAATTATGGTTTCGGATGGGAAGTTGAACCAATTACTGAAGAAGATTGGAGTGGTCTTGATGAGGGTGAATTTAATGAACTTATTAATCTTATAGAGAAATGTCTTTATGAACATCAAACAGAGTATGTCTTTTAGTTTCTTAATAACCTGAATAATTCATAAAATGACGCAATCGTTGTTAAATCATTATAAAAAAGCGCTGGTAGAATAGACATTCCTGTCTGTTCATCTATAATAATACATAAGAAGAAGATTTTGAACAGACAGGAATGTCTATTCTACCATTAATAATGTTTTGTTATATCAATTGGCATATAATATAGTCCCGCTAAGAGGGATTATATTTAAGGTATATTCCTTAAAAATTCACGAATTATCCAGAATAAGAATAAAATCGACTTTGCCTCTTGAAAAAAATACATGAAATTCTTATTTCCCAACAAGCACCAATAACAAAATGTCAGAGAATTATATACGTAACTTTTGCATAATAGCGCATATCGACCACGGGAAATCGACGCTTGCCGACCGCCTGCTGGAAGTTACCGGTACGCTCTCGGCTAAGGAGATGAAGGCACAGGTGCTGGATGATATGGAACTCGAGCGGGAACGCGGCATTACCATCAAGGCGCATGCAATCCAGATGACCTATTCGCCGGATAATAAACATACATATTTGCTGAATCTGATCGACACACCCGGTCACGTTGATTTTTCCTACGAGGTTTCGCGAAGCCTGGTCGCATGTGAGGGTGCGCTGCTGATTGTTGACGCCGCACAGGGTGTCGAGGCGCAGACCATCAGCAACATGTACCTTGCCCTCGAGCATGACCTGACCGTCATTCCCGTAATTAACAAGATAGACCTCGCCAGCGCGCAAATCGACGAGACCAAAAAACAGATATTTGATATTCTCGATTCGCCGGAAGAAGAAATTCTCCTTGCGTCGGCAAAGTTGGGCACCGGTATAGATGAAATATTACAAGCCATTGTAGACCGAATACCCCCGCCTCCAGCAGAGCGTACTAAACCGGCGAGAGCGTTAATCTTCGATTCTGTGTTTGATTCCTACCGCGGCGCAGTAGCATATATACGAATGTTTGAGGGAGAGATTAAGGCAGGGGAAAGCATAAAATTTTGTGCCAGCGGAAAGACATTCGAG
>LJUD01000193.1 GCA_001304035.1 bacterium SM23_31
TCAGAAATATATCGAAAAAGATCCTGCGCTGGAGCGCCGTTTCCAGCCGGTAAGCATTGCCGAGCCGAGCGTTGAAGATACCATTTCGATCCTACGGGGTTTGAAAGAGCGGTACGAGGTGCACCACGGCGTGCGCATTACCGACAGTGCATTGATTCATGCGGCTCTACTTTCCGACCGTTACATTACCGAAAGGTTTCTGCCCGACAAGGCGATCGACCTTATAGATGAGGCGGCGTCGAGATTACGGATCGTGATCGGAAGCGTTCCCGAAGAACTTGACGAAATTGAAAGGAAAATCAAACAGCTTGAAATTGAAAGAGAAGCGGTTAAAAAGGAAAAAGATAAAGGTTCGAAGGACCGCCTGGAAGCGATAAAAAAGGAACTGTCATCCCTTAACGAGGAAGCCAACGCACTGAAAGGGCAGTGGAATCTGGAAAAAGAGACGATTACCACGCTGCGTGGATTAAAAGAGGCAATCGAAATCGCCAAGAATGAGGAAGCAAAAGCTGAACGTGAGGGGGATTATGCCCGCGCTGCTGAAATGAAGTACGGCAAGATTCGCAGCCTCGAGGAACAGCTTAATGCAATAAATAAAACATTACAGGAGATTCAAAAAGACCGGAAACTGCTGAAAGAAGAAGTAGACGAGGAGGATATTGCCGAGATAGTATCAAAGTGGACTGGAATACCCGTATCGAAAATGGTCGAAAGCGAGCGGGAGAAACTCATGAAAATGGAAGAGCGTCTTCATACCCGTGTTGTTGGGCAGGATGAAGCGGTTTCCGCCGTATCGAATGCGGTGCGGCGTTCGAGGATCGGTCTGCAGGCTGCCGAACGCCCTATCGGGACGTTTATCTTCCTGGGCAGCACAGGCGTTGGCAAAACAGAGCTTGCACGGGCGCTTGCAGAATTTCTTTTTGATGATGAACGGGCGGTAGTCCGCATCGACATGTCGGAATATATGGAACGGCATTCTGTATCGCGGCTTATCGGTGCACCGCCGGGGTATATCGGTTACGAAGAAGGGGGGCAGCTTACGGAAGCCGTACGGCGCAAGCCCTTTTCTGTCGTGCTCCTTGACGAAATTGAAAAAGCCCACAGTGACGTATTCAATATTTTACTGCAGGTGCTTGATGACGGCAGATTAACCGATAACAAAGGACGGACTGTCAATTTTAAAAATACCATTATCATCATGACGTCCAATATCGGCGCATCATTTATCATGGAAAAGTCCCTCCGGATCAATGAAACTAATGAAGAGGAAATATACGGCGAAATAAAAGTAGAACTGTGGAAACAACTCAGACAAAAAATACGCCCCGAATTCCTTAACAGAATTGACGAAGTGATTGTTTTTAAGTCTCTTACGCGGGAGCAATTGAAGAAGATCGTTGACATTCAATTCGGACATCTGAAAAAAATGGGTGAAAAAACGGGATTGCAATTGGCATTGGCAAATGGCGCTCGGGATTACCTTGCAGACAAAGGCTATGACCCGGCATTCGGTGCAAGACCGCTCAGACGCCTTATGCAAAAAGAGATCACGGACCCGCTTGCGATAAAAGTTCTAGAAGGCAGCATTAACAACGGTGACACAGTATTAATTGAGGCAGATAATAATTCGCTTGTATTTAACGTAAAAAAGTGATATATACATTTAAAGAAATGAAAAGTTTCTGAAACCAATCTGTATCAATTGTAGTATAAGTTATTTATGCTCATAAATTTGATTCGCAAACATCCTTAAATTTTCATTGTATCCTAACTCGAATGCCGGGGAGGTATTTTTAATGCGAAAATCGTTATTGTTTTCGGCTATTATTCTGTTAATCATCATTGCGGGGTGGTTATTTTTTAGAAATAACGAAACGGAAGAAGAACTTTTTACCAGAGCTAAACAATATTTAAGCGAAGGCAAGAATAAAGAAGCGGTTAAAGTCTATGAAAAGTTAGTAAAGAAATTTCCTGAGAGCGAAAACCGCAGCAACGCCGTTTTTATGATCGGGTTCTACTATGCCAATGAACTTAAAGAGTATGATAAGGCGGAAAAGTATTACAAAATGTTTCTTGAAGAATACCCTAATGATACACTTGCCTTTTATGCACAATTTGAGCTTGATAATCTTGGAAAAGACATCGACAGCCTCCTTTTTGATCGAATTAAAAAGGAAGAACCAAAAGAAAATCAGGAAGTTATAAAAAAATAACCGTTCAAACGGACATTTTTGTGCGTTTTATTAAAAATGTAAATATGTGCCGGAATTATTTCACAATAAGAAATTCTTTCGGCATTTTCGGTTAATCAAGGAACTTTTTAGGGGAAATAAACGTAAGAAAATTGGATTTTCATAGTGATATGTTTTAAATCCTACATTGCAAAATTCAAATTGCAAAATGAAAAATTTAGAATAACAGTAACACCCAATAATGTCCGGGTAATTTCCAAAATTGTCATTCCTGCGAAAGCAGGGATCCATGATTATACGCCGTTGTGTATTTAAATTAAATATAGTGTACGTGAAATTGTATTTTCGTATATTTTACATTCATAAATATATTGAATAAAGTTCAAATAACTGGATTCCTGCTTTCGCAGGAATGACACACAATAACCGTTCAAATACGAACAAAATTATCATTCTCTATTGGTGATAACACCGACAAAGTTGTATGTAACCTTAATAATTCATAAATTCTTGTATCAAAGGTGTGTCACCCCTCCCGAGACTTCGGGATTTAGGTGTGTTTCCAGCAAAACTTCTAATAAAATTACAGTACTTTGGTAAATTTTTAATCACGTTTGATATTAGACAATTGATTTCACCCCCAATCCCGCTCAGCGGGATTGAGGGTGCCACTCAATTCCAACTTGTCATTGCAATCCCGAGTTATCGGGTCGAGTACTCGGGATGAATTAAACAGGGTAAATAAACTTAGTTGTGCGGTATGTTAATAAAATCCAATACACACATATATAATATGAAGCTCTACAAGCACATAAACACAATTTTATTATTACGCAGTAGTTTAACTGTATGTATTTCGTTTTTTTTGTTACTTTCGGGCAGTTTATCACCACTGAAAGCATTTCAGACAGATACAACGGCTGTCGAGAATCCTGTATTAACAAATTTAGAGATTACCGGCAGTCAATCATCCAGTAGAACGGAGCTTAGAGACGGGAAGGTGTTTGCCGTGAAGGAATATACATATTCTCTCCAGCCCGTAGAATTAGGGATGGGATATATCGACGGGATAATCATTGAATATACCGACATAAAGACAGGTGTAAAAGACTACCTCATAACACAGCGGATGAGTGTAAAAGGGCTGATACCTGTATATGCAAAAGATTACAGTCTTATATGGACAGGGGTATATCTTTTAGCCTTTGCCGGTTTTTTAACCGGATTGATATTTTATATTCGGCGGAGACGGCAGGGAAAAAATGTGATAGAAATACAGCCCGCTCTCATTGAAAATACAACTATTGAGCGGTTGAAACAAGTACATGCGCAAAATAATTTTTCTTTCAGCCGGAAACTTGATGAGGTGATCGCCGAGTTTCGGCATTTCCTGATAAAAAAGTTTGATATACCGCAAGACAGGAAATCCGATGCACTCATTATTGAGACAATTACAGAATCAGGGATTGAAGAAAATATTATAAAAAAGATTCATGCTATATTCATACAAGCGGAACAGATTCGCTTTTCCGGCAAGGATATTGAGAACGATGACTTTGAGCTGGTTTACGGCGCTGTCGAATCGTGCATCGAGTCGTGTGTGAAAATTAGCTATTAGCTTTTAGCTTTTAGCTTTTAGCTTTTAGCTTTTAGCTGAAAACTTACAACTGACTACCTATATCGTGATTTTTATAAAACGGAGGAGTAATGAACCGGGATATTCAGGCGATCAATGCTAAAATCGAAAAGGAATCTAAATTTTTAGACGTATTAACAGATGAAATTGCAAAAATAATAGTCGGGCAGAAGTATATGGTCGAACGATTGTTGATCGGACTGCTTTCTAACGGGCACATACTTCTTGAAGGTGTTCCCGGTCTGGCGAAAACCCTTGTGGTGAATACGCTTTCCAAAGCGGTACAGACCAAGTTTCAGCGAATCCAATTTACACCTGACCTGCTTCCCGCCGACCTTGTGGGAACATTGATATATAACCAGAATGACGGCACGTTTCACACGAAAAAAGGACCGATATTTTCAAATCTGGTGCTGGCGGATGAGATAAACCGTTCCCCGGCAAAGGTGCAGAGTGCCCTGCTTGAAGCGATGCAGGAGCGGCAGGTAACCATCGGCGAAGAAACGTTTCCGTTAGAAGAGCCTTTTCTTGTATTAGCGACACAAAATCCGATTGAACAGGAAGGAACCTATCCCCTGCCTGAAGCTCAGGTAGACCGGTTCATGTTGAAAGTAATTATCGGATATCCCGATAAAGATGAGGAACTTGAAATAATGCGGAGAATGTCCGGCAATACATTACCGGAAGTTAAGCCGGTCATAACTCCGCAGGAAATAGTCAAGGCGCGGTCGGTTGTCAGGGAGGTCTACATTGATGAAAAGATAGACCGTTATATCGTCGATATTGTTTTCGCAACGCGGAATCCGGTAGAATACGGTTTTGATGATTTGAAAGACCTTATTCAATACGGAGCCTCACCGCGGGCATCGATTTATTTGCGGCTTGCGGCTAAGGCACATGCATTTCTGCGGCACAGGGGATATGTAACGCCTGAAGACGTACGAGCCATCGGACAGGACGTGCTTCGTCACCGGATCATTGTTACGTATGAAGCGGAAGCGGAAGAGGTCATTTCCGAGGATATTGTAAGAAAAATATTAAACCGGATTGAAGTACCGTAGTTATTTTATAAAACGCAAAGTACACAGAAAGAACGCAATGAACGCAAATATTTTTTTATAAACCAATTTATTAATTTTCTCTGCGTCCTCTGCATATACTCTGAGATTTCTGCGGTAAAATATTCGTCATTAAAAAAACTATATTCACTACTTTAGTTAGATACATTCCATGATACCGAAAGAGATACTGAAAAAAGTCAAGCGGATCGAGATTCAGACTCGTGGGATTGTTAACGACGTATTCAGCGGTCAGTACCATTCCGTGTTTAAGGGACGCGGCATGGATTTCAGCGAAGTTCGTGAGTACCAGTACGGAGACGACATCCGCACAATCGATTGGAATGTATCTGCACGCGTGGGTCATCCCTATGTGAAGGTTTTTGAGGAGGAACGCGAACTAACGGTCATGCTTCTGGTTGATGTCAGCTCATCGGCAAATTTCGGGACTTTTGAACAGATGAAAGGAGAACTGGCGGTTGAACTGTGTGCCGTGCTGGCATTTTCGGCTATTAAAAACAACGATAAAGTCGGGCTGATTATATTTACCGACAGGATTGAAAAATATGTGCCGCCGAAAAAGGGCAAATCACATGTTTTGCGGGTATTGCGGGAACTTTTATACTTTAGACCCCGTGGAATTGAAACGGATATTAAAGGAGTACTCGAGTATTTGAACAGGTTAACCCGTAAGCGGGCAGCGGTTTTTTTGGTTTCCGATTTCATCTCGGAGGGATATGAAAAGGCGCTGCGAATAGCGAATAAAAAACATGATATTGTCGCAATAACGATTATTGATCCGCGTGAAATAGCAATGCCCGGTATCGGTCTGATTGAATTCGAAGACGCCGAGACGGGCGAGACAGTTGTAATCGATACCTCCGATGTGTCTTTAATGAATATGTTTGCATCTCAGACTGAACAGGAACGGCTAAAACGGGAAAAACTTTTTAAGTCGATGAATATCGATTTTATTGACATTTATACCAATAGATCGTACGTAGAGCCGCTGGTAAAATTTTTCCGTATACGGGCAAAAAGGCTTCATTAAAATAAAGGAAAACCGCAGGGAACGCAGAGGTTATCCAGAAGTCGCAAAGGTTTAATATCAATTCCACGCAAAGACTCAAAGACGCAGAGGAATTGAATATTTGTAATTCGCACTTCGCAATTCGTAATTCAAATGGTTGTCAATCAACAAAAATTATCAACGTAAACGAGAGTGTACTTATGAAAAAATCTATCATTTTTTGTCTCATGGCGGGGATTCTTTTTGGCTGTTCGAAGTATCAGCCTGGCGAAGGCATCCCCCTGGAGCGGCAGAGAGAGTATGCCAGCGCATTATTCAATCAGAAATTGTATATTCAGTCTATTTTGGAATATAACAACCTGCTCAACCGCTACAAGCTTGATAAAAATACGAGGGCGAATGTAAATTATATGATCGGGAACATTTTTTTTGACCAGCTTGGTGACTACCAGAATGCCCTGTATTATTATTATAAGATCAAGCATGTATTCCGGGAAAGTAATCTTGTTGATGAAGCAAATAAAAAAATTGTTGCCTGCTTCGAGCGTCTCGGCAGGTCTTTTGAAGCGGCTGCGGCGCTTAAAGATGCAACCAGTTTAATAGAAAGAGATTCCCCGTTTGAGAGACTTCCCGGAGATACCGTTGCCATTGTTGCGGGAGACCCGCTTACCACCGGTGAATTAGACCGCTTTTTTGATTATTACTTTAATTCTCTTTTGCCGGAGGAGCGCAACGAGGGAAAAACACGCGAAAAAAAATTAACCTTTTTGCGGGATTATGTAAAAAGTGAGGTGCTGTATAATACGGCAAAGCGGCAGAATCTTGATCAGGATAAAAAGGTTGTTGAAGTAGCATACCTTCAGAAGAAAAACTTAATGGTAGAGAGGCTGCTGCAGAATGAGGTGTATGATAAAATTAACATTAAAGATCCTGAAATCGAGCAATATTATAATGATAACAAAGATAAATTTGTAGATAAATCACAGGCAGGCAAGGAAAGGCAGCTTACGTTGGAAGAAGCAACAAACACGATTTATCAATTGCTATTTACTCAGCAAGCCCAGAAGCTGCAAGACCAGCTGACGGACAGGTATATCGATGCACAGAATGCGCAGCTTTTTATAGATAAGGTAAAATAGTGAACCGGTTATTTAAAATATTCTCAAATTCGATTGTATACATTGTTTGCAGTGCGGGAGTTCTTACTTTAACTGCGACCGGGTCGGCACTTTCCCGGCAGGGGGATGTCTCGGTTGAATCCCGCATCGATAAATCACAGGTAACCGTAGGCGAACTTGTGAGGTACGAAGTAATAGTAAAACACAAGCCGGATATAGAGATTACAATGCCGCCGCCGGGAATAAATCTTGGCGGTTTTGAGATACGGGATTATAAACCTTTTGATCCAGTAAAAAAGGGAGACCTGCTCGAGCGAAAAGTGGAATATACAATTGCCGCCTACGACACCGGCACGTATGTTATTCCGCCGACCGGCGTGTTATACATGACCGCTGATTCCGTTCAAAATACCTTACTGACCGATGCCGTTACCATACACGTCGAATCCATACTATCGGGTGATGCGGAAGATATTCTGGATATTAAGGATCCGACGGAACTTTTAAGGAGCTGGAAAACAATAATACTGTTATCGCTGCTGGGATTGTTACTTGTGATTTTGGGAGCATTGGTATACATGTATTACAGCAAGAAGAAACGCGGAGTATCACTATTTGAATGGAAAAAAGAGCCCGAAAGACCCGCACATGAAATAGCTTTTACGGCACTGGACAGGCTCAGGGAATCCACGCTGCTTGCCGAAGGGAAAATTAAGGACTACTATATCGAGCTTTCGGAAATTGCCAGGCTTTATCTTCAAAAGCGGTATTTTAAACCAATTTTGGAAATGACTACAACGGAAACAAAAGCGGCTTTGGCGGCAGAAAAAATCGCAGACACTGCGTCGATAAAAATCTCCATGCTGCTTGATGAGTGTGACCTGGTCAAATTTGCAAAATACCTGCCGGATGAAAGCGAACACGAAAATTCACTGCAACTGGCTTATGACATAGTAAATCTGACAAAGATCGAGGCTTATGCGTTCGTTGAAGAGGAGCAAAACATTGAAAATGATCCCGAAATCCAGGCTGAGCCGGTCGATGTAACAGCAGGCGAAAACTCTTCAATAATTAACGATAATAAGGAGAGAAATAACCAATAGAGAGTGTGTTGGTTATAACACCAGCATACGACTAAAAAAATATCCCTTGAAACAAGATAGCTAACAGCTAATAGCTTAAAAAACCCATGTTCTTTGCCGATCCATATTTCTTAATAGCCCTCGTGACAGTTCCAATCATGATATACCGGTATATCAGAAAACAGTCACATCGTGAGGGGAGCGTCAGATTCTCGAATCTGGTTATTCTCAACAGGTTAAGTCCGTCTCCGAAACAGCGGATGCGCCATGTTCTCTTCGTGCTCAGAATGCTGACGCTGACGCTTGTAATAGTTGCATTTGCACGCCCCCAGGCTTCTTTTAAGGAAGAAGAAATACAGACCGAAGGAATAGATATTATTCTTGCGGTGGATATTTCAAGCAGTATGAAAGCGGTGGATTTTCAACCGTCCAACCGTCTGGAGGCGTCAAAAGTTGTAGCCGCAGATTTTATAAAGGGCAGGACAAACGACCGGATCGGTATGGTGGTATTTGCAGGGAGGAGTTACACGCAGTGCCCGCTGACGCTGGATTACGGTATTTTACTGGCATTCCTTCAACAAATCGAAATCGGCATGATTGAAGACGGAACAGCTATCGGAATGGCGATAGCTAATGCAGTAAACCGGCTGCGCGAATCGAAAGCAAAAAGCAAAGTGGTAATTTTGCTCACCGACGGGCGCAATAACCGGGGCGAGCTCGATCCTATTACCGCATCACACGTTGCACAAGCTAAGGATGTCAAAATTTACACAATAGGTATGGGCAAACTGGGAACCGTAATGTATCCGGTTGATGACCCGATATTCGGCAGGAGATTAGTCCCGATGGAGGCAGAAATCGACGAGGATATGCTTAAAAAAATTGCAGACAATACAAACGGAAGGTATTTTCGTGCTACGGACGAGGAAAAATTAGAGGAAATTTTTAATGAAATAAGCGAAATGGAGAAGACAAAAATAGACATTAAAGAATATATCCGGTACGCCGAACTTTTTGAATGGTTTGCATTTCCGGCATTTATATTTTTTCTATTAGAGATATTGCTTGCTAATACCGTTTTTCGTAAAATACCGTAAAAATAATGAACCGCAAAGACACAGAGAGAAAAAATTAACCGCAAAGACGCAAAGAGTATAATGTATTGCAGACTGAATATTCGTAATTCGTAATTCGTAATTCATAATTCACCCCTGCGTCTTTGCGTCTCTGCGGTTAGGATATTATTATGATACGATTTGCAAGTGAACAACTTT
>LJUD01000194.1 GCA_001304035.1 bacterium SM23_31
AGGTTCAATTTCCGTGCCTGAATTAACCGGTACCGTTGTTTTTGGGCGGGGGAACCCCGCCCCTACAGAATCCATAATGTTTATGACAGCATGGATGTGGTTTGGCATTATGATATATTCATCTAATTCAACGTTATAAAAATGTTTTGGAATTTTATTCCAGCAAATTAATACAATATTGCCAAAATTATTTAATTCAACCTTTTCCTTGATAACATTCCCCAGAATACATCCATGTTTTTTCGTGCATATTGTAACGAAATACGCGCCGGGCTGGGCATAATCATATTCTTTTAACCGTATTGAACGCCGGTGATGAATTTCTGGATTAAACACAATAAAATTTTCCAATTTTACATCATTAAATATATTTCATCATTTCGTAGGGGTGAGGTTTCCTCGCCCTTTCCGCTTTTTGCCACGGAGCGATTAATAAACCGGAAGCTTCGGGATTTGAATTGGGGCGGGGAGACCCCGCCCCTACGAGAATTGTGTTTTATACAATTTAAAATTATATTTCACACAATTAAATTTGCCCGAAAAACCTCCTACTTTTCCTTCTTCAAATACGGCACACCCTTGACTATCCAATCCGGTGCGGGTTCGCCTTTAAGATAATGGTCGAAAAACTGGTGTACGCGCCTCGTGTAATCTTTCTGGTTCTCTAATCTGCGGAGGCTGTGTCCTTCTCCCGGATACGACAGGAAAATCACGGGCTTTCCGTTGAAACGGAGCGCGTTGTAAAATTCCATGCCCTGGTTGTATTCAACCGTAGGATCGTCTACTCCATGCAAATACAACAGCGGCGTATCCATAGTTGTCACACCCGAAATCGGTGATTGGTCCCAGTACAGTTGAAAATCGTCGTAGGGATTAGTTCCATACCGTCCCTGACCGTAAATATCGTACTGGTGATTATTTTGACCGCTGCCCTTGAAGAGTATATTGAACTCGCCTGCCAGGTTTATTGGAGCGGCGCCGGCGGCAATAGCGGCAAACATTTTGGAGCGTGTTGAAATATAGCATGCACCGCCGCCGCTGTAACTGTGTCCGTGCAGCCCGACATGCTCTGGATCGGCATAGCCCATCTCGATCACTTTCTTTATCGCTGCTTCAACACATTCGAGCATATCGCTGTGAGACGTACGCGTATTAAAATGTATGTCCGGCTGCATCACCAGGTAGCCGTTACTGACAAATCTTGCAAACTGCGGTGATGAGGCATACCTCGGCGCTGTATAACGGTGGAGGTTCTGCGAATTCTTTTCGTAGAAATTGACCAGCATGGGAAGACGCTGACCTTCTTCGTAGTCATCAGGTATTGCGAGCGTGCCCTGCAGCCGAACGCCGTTGCTGTTTTCAAAGTCGAACAGAATGCGGTGACCCCATTTGTACTCGGACTGAAACGGATTTGCATCGGTGATGCGTTTCGGGTATGAAAATTTTGCATCGCTGACATAATAATCCGGGTAGTCCTGAAAGGTTTGGATGGTATACATAAATTTATCGGCATTCTTTGCTTTATTCGGTCTGCCGAAGCTTTTATCATCGTAAATCAGCTTGATAAGCTTGCCGTCCCGAAGTTCAAAATATCCCGCTTTTTTCGTCCACTGACCGTATGCAGACAGCATTACCGGTTTGGATAAATCGATGAACCGTTCTTCGGGGTCCGTTCTGACGTAGCTAAAACGGATTTCATCCCTATCGCCCATACCGCCTGTCAGGTTTGTTGCAGGACTTCCGTCCAGGGGCTGGAGATAAAGGTCATATTGATGGGTTAAAATCACGGCGCTGCCGCCCTCTGTCCAGCCGGTTACACCATACGGCGGTACTGTTCCCGGATGGTCGTATTCAACGTCAACAAAGCTGACCGGGGCATTTTGAGTAAGGTTGATTTTTTCGCCGGTTTCAATCTTGTAATCCCAGATATGTCCGTCTTTCCAGTACAGGTAATTCTTGCTATCCGGTGAAAGCCCCAGAGTACGTCCGTGTGCTTTTAATATCAGTGTCCGCTCTCCGGTAGCGGTATTCACCCGGTAATAATCAGTCTGTGATTCCTTCCAATCGGATATATATGCCCTGTTATCCTGTCCGATACCCCACTTGCCGTCTCTGGTAATGCTGATAGTACGCATAGATTCATCCGTAAGCCTGATAAACCGTTTGTCGTTCAGTTTAAAAACTGCCCTGTATGCAAAATTCCTGTCTCTTTGGGCTTGTGATTTCTGAACCGATTGAAGCCGGTCGTCTTTCCAGTGAAATATATCAACATCCGCAACCGGCTCGGCGTCTTTTTTCTTTTCCGGCTCTTTTTCTTGCTCCTTTATCCCTAAAAATATTTTTGTAAGGTCCTCACTCCATGAGAGCCCTCCTTTTTCACTGATAACCATTTCAGCGGGAAAATCATACGCTTCAGCCGGATTATATTCAAATCTGACAGGTTCGACCTTGTCTAATCCGGTAAAAGCAAGCAGAGTATTGTCTTTTTCCACAAATCCCTTTTTCTTGATACCTTTCAACAACGTTAGTGCGGTTCCCTCTTCATCCCAGGTCATCTGTTCATAAATTGCTCTGTCCGTATCGAGTATCTTTCGTAAACCTGATTCCAGGTTGATTAAGATTAATCCGTTCCCGGCTGTGTCCGCAGCATCTACAATGTATGCAAGTATTGTACCCGGCTTATTAAAACTGAAACTCCCGACACTCCCGATATTATCCACAATGCCTTTTTCTAAATTCAGCAGAATAAGATCGGTGCCGCTGTGTTTGGCATCAGGATCGGATTTGGTTTTCTTAATTGCCAGGAACTTAGAACCCTTTGAAAAATTAAAAGAAGCCACATTATCCCAGGTGGTTTTCTCGCCGGTCACCAGATTTATTAACTGCGCCTTGTTGGGGACAGGCTTATTAGCAGTACGGCGCTTCTCAGCCTCTTTGCGGGGAAGAGTAAGAGTGTATGTAATCCATTTTTCGTCGTCGGAAAATTGCGGACGCGAGGCATAAGGAATTTCAAATTCCTTATCGGTTGATAGATTTTCTACATACAATGTGTCGTCGGCTTCGCGCCGGCTGTAACCGAAGGTTACCCAGTTCCCGTTGTCGGAGATGGAAGTGGATGTAATGCTCCGCCAGCGTGCAAAATCTTCAAAGCCTAAAGCCTTTTTGCCGGTTTCTTCCTGTGCAAAAAGGGCAGCGGCTGAAAATATAAATGCCGCTAATAATAGAACCGTCATTAATTTTTTGGATACTTTCATTGCCTTCCTCCTTTAATTTTTTTGACCTTGATTAATGTTTGCCTGAGTAAAGGTAATTGCCTTGCCTGAATTAATCGGCATTGTTTTTGGGCGGGGAATCCCCGCCCCTACGTGGATAATTTATTATACAAGTTATTCATGTTCAACCGCGAAATGGTCTTTTCATATCACAGATTGCCGCAAAGCGGTTGCTGTGGAAGTATATGCAATAAAATGTACTCCTTCGGAACGGAAAACCTTGACGTTTTTTTAATGATACAAACATTCTAAAACCAGGAAGCTTCCGGAGTGGTAATTTCTGGGTGATCCCGATGGTTCGGGACGCATTAACTGCGATTAGACTAATAAAATCAATTTATACCAATATAAAAAATTACTCTAAAAACAAAAAGGTAATTTTTTCAGCCCGGTAATATATTTATACGCTTATTATTTATTACCATATATTATACAAATTATTCAAAATTGTCTGTTTGTTATAAATTTATCGTTGCTATTTATTTAGGATTTTATTATTATGCTATTGAGAATAAACTTCGAGATCATAATATCTTATGGTGGTCAAAATGCGAAAAATTATCGGCATTGCCCTTACAATTTTTCTTATTCAGAGCTGCACTGCGGAACCGGATAAGCCTTTTACAACAGAAGTGCCGGTTTTTACCGATGCGCTTACGCTTGAACTCTCATTCGGGGACGAGAATGTACCGGATGAGTTCCTGCTTGCACGTCCAATGGGGCTGGATGTTAACAACGATGGAGACATCTACATTGCGGATGAAGAGAGGCTTAAAGTATTTGATGAAAACGGCACGCCAAAAACAATTATTGGAGGACCAGGTGAAGGACCCGGTGAATTCAGGATGTTAATGGATATTGGAATAAGTCCATCAGGTTATATTGCTGCAGGCACGCCAACGGAATATAATCTCTTCTCTCCAAAAAATGAATTCATTCGTAAATATGATATTCTAAGGAGTCCAATCAGTAAAATACTGGTCAGTGAGAACGTAAATATACCGGCATCGACGAGTAGACTATACATGATAAGTAAAAACGAATTTGTTCTTACTGGGTCCGGGTCGAAACGAACAGAGGATGACCCCGAAGCAAGCTATAGAGTACTTGTTCATGTGTTGGATGATTCGGTATCGGTTTTAGCTGAATATAAAGACGTACAGAGGATTGTCGTGGATGAGATTCCAACAACAATTCAATTATTGGGAGATTTTCAATGGGGATTGTTGTCCGGAAACCGGGTTGTTTTTACTCATTCAGCATATGATAAAAGGGACGAACAGAACAATTCATATTATATTTTAAATGTTGTTTCATTAGATACCGGTGAAAGAACAGACTTTTCAACCGCGTATGAGAAAACTGAAATTGCCGACTCCATAATAGCAAAACAGCGCTGGAGGGGGATTTCAGCAATGGATACCGATCGTGAAAAACTGAACAAAATAGTGCGTGATAAAGTAAAGGAATTAAAGTATTTTCCCCCAATCATGAATATTCTTACAGACAACAAGTACGTTTTTGCTTTTCTATATCATAATAATTATGAATCCGAGAGCATTGCTCACGTCATCGATGTTAATTCCGGCAAACATATTTCAACCATTCATTTACCGTTTGTTCCGATTCAAATTAAAAACGGGTATGCTTACAGGATTAAGAGCGGACCGGATATTTTCCCGGTGGTGGAGAAATACAAAATCAATCCTGCGGTGTACGGAAAGTAGAGCTGGCTCCGACACTTAGTGAACCCGAGTACTTGGGGCGAGTTAATGTTAAGGATTTTATATAGCACATCACGATATTTTATAACAAAACTTTTGCAAAAATAACTTTTAAGGCAAAATTAAGTATTATGTTGTATCTTAGAAGCGAGTTTGCCATCCCGAGCACTCGGGACTCCTCGCAATGACGAGCAATAAATGTCATTTCGAGCGTAGTCGAGAAATCTCCTCGCAATGACTATTTGATCTTGGATGGCACCCCCAAACTCGTTTGGGGGTGAAAAATGATCCTTAATATCGCAAAATTTGAAAAAGTTTTGTTATAAAGTTTACAGATTGATATAATTGTAGGGGCACAGCGCGCTGTGCCCCTACGGCATTTAATCATTTATGAACATAAAATCTTACTTTTCCAAAATTTCATATTCGTACAGATTCACGCCTTCATAATCAGAAAAATATATGCGGTCGTCGAAAATTTTCATAACAAATGCATTAATTGTCAGCGGAATTCTGCCGAGAAGAATGCCCTCAGGACTGAAGATTTCTAATTCCAGAAGGTCAGCGGCGGTTGTTAATTCTTTTCCGCCAGAGGCGGATCAGCCTCTGGCTGAAATAAAGATATCCACGTTAATCATGTTATCGGTATCCCGGCTTTTTGGCTGCTTTTTGTGTGTACACACCCAGGCACTACTTTGTAACAGCCGCAGGGCTCGGTTTATACATGATTATTTACACCTTTTAATTAATGCAGTTTAGTAATTGAAATATTAAAAAAAGCGCTAATTCTCGTTATTTGTAAAGTTTATTCTTGCTTTTTATCTACGATTGCATTACTATTTAGATAATCAAGTAAATTTCAAAAACCAATTGCCGAAAGCTGATAGCTGACCGCTGACGGCTAATTACCTGAATTTTCATGAAAAAGTCAACCGGCAACCGCGGGGAGAAACTTGCCTGCAAATATATTAAAAAGCACGCTATGAAAATCCTTGAGACGAACTACCGTGCTCTCAGGGGAGAAATAGATATTATTGCTCAGGAAGACTGTCGAATTGTTTTCATCGAGGTAAAAACAAATAATGCCGGCAGCGGCGTGCCTCCGGAACTCCGCGTTAATCCCGCGAAACAGAGGCAGATAGGGAAAATAGCACAAGCCTATTTACAGAAAACAGGAAAATACGGGATAGACTGCCGGTTCGATGTTATCGGTGTTATTCTTCATGATAAAGGGAAACATGAAATAACCCACATCCGTGACGCTTTCTGGCTTCAGGGCAATATATAGAATGAACATACAAATTAATACATCGGGCAAAAATACCATGCAGCATACTTTCACGGTTCTGCCTCTTTCGCGGATA
>LJUD01000195.1 GCA_001304035.1 bacterium SM23_31
GGGGTTCCTCGTACAGGGGAGAATTTTCAATTAATTCAACAACGCGCCCCTCTGCATAATCCTTGCGATTTTTATAAAGCTTGATCCTGACCCGCTGCCCCGGTAATGCTTTTTCGACAAAAACAACTTTTCCGTTTAAATGTCCGATTCCCCTGCCGCCGACCGCAAGACCGGTAATCGCAACTTCGAAAATTGCCTGATTCGATTGTAGTGAATGCTTGTTTTTATTTGACATTGGTCTATGTTGCCGGTTATCGGTATTCATTTTTTTAGCTAAAAGTCCATAAATTTAGCAGCGGAGTAGTCTGCGCACTATAGAAAACGTTATAACGAATAAAATACACTCGAACATAAGCGTAATTAAGGGCATTAGGCCGATTGAATAGTTATAGAGACCTACTCCAAGAATCGGTTTGATTAAAAATATGTTAGAAATGGTGATAACACCCAGACCAAAAGCAGTGATTGCTAAAGCAGGGGATGCTGCCAACAGCACAGCTAACCATTTGGTAAGTTGTGATCCGGCGTTCATAAACACAAAAGCACCGCACCCCGTAAACAGAAAAATGCCCGTCAAAGATAAAAAATTAAACTCCAGTATTTTGGAAGTAATTGTTACATGATCCAAACGTGTGAGTGCGTATAAAGCTTGTAGTGCAGTAAAGCCTGTCCCGAGCAATATTGCAGACACCGGAATCCGCATCGGGAATTTTCTTCGCCTGAATAACAGGAAAACCACAAATAAAGCAATTACACCGGCGAATATTGAAAATAAAACTCCGCTTGTCTGCCCGATGTATATGAATGTATGATCCAGGGCATCAATTAGTGTGTCGGCAATTATCCAATACCATTGGGGATGAAGTTGAAGGTGTAAGGCAAAATCACCGCCCTGATGAGCAAAAAGAATAAATTTGTCATCCCGGATGTTAACCATTTGCAGACTGGCATTGTAAAACGGTTCAAGCTCCCACGCTGCGGTAACACCCGGAATTTCTACAAAGCTGTACTTAGCTCCACCGGAGATTCTCACAGGGATAAAACCCTTCGGTGCACCCGTATATTTCAGGATTCTTATATCTTTTTCCTCATAGTCATCCGTCAGACGGTAAGGCTCTTCAGTCTGGAGTGATATACGAGGATCTCCCAATAGATAATAGTAGGGGAACCGGGCAAAACCCTTCAGTGTGCCCTGGTTTTGCACCTGGACGGCATGACCGACAGGAAAGTCATGCCAGGTGTATCGGAAGGGTAAACCGTCGAACTCGCCGATAAGGTATCCCTCATTCGGACTGTATACAAAACCGGCATAAGCAGCAGCCCCATGCTCAATAAAGCTCAGTGCTATGGAACCCTTTCTCCAGATGCGGAATGTCTGACAACTTGCCGTACCGATTACAATGGGTGACAGGGAAGGAATATCCGCAGAGAATAGAATCGTGTTTTCGTTTAGTTTCCAATAATTACTGCCCCCGTGTCCGGTAAAGGTAAGATAGTCCGCTTCTTGAAAAATGCGTTTTAAGGCTGCTCCGGATAGGGATTGTGTTGTTTTATTGCCGTCGTTAAACGCAATAATCCTACCGTCGGGTACGCTGGCGGAAGGGTATTCGCCGTTTACTGCGAACACCCGTTCGCCCTTGACTTTCGCCTTCCGCTGCCACAAATCCCTTGCTTGCGCCGGCGTATTACCGGATATAATACCCACAGAGATTGCTGACGATAGGCTGCGCATAGTACAACCGAAATCTATAAGGATTTGGTCTGACAGACGGGTGGGTGATACTACCCAGAGTAGAAACTCCGGTTCATGTTCAATGACTTTGTTGATGGAATCGAAAATTGGGAGGTTTTCTTTCTGGGAAATCTCTACAGCCAGAGTGTAATAAGGATCATCCGGGTTCGCCAGGATAACTGTGCTCTTCTGACCTGGGACAGCCTGCATCTTCACCGGAATCTTTTTATTAAGATGATATGGTTCTTCGTCATTTTGAACGTTTATATTATATGCTAATCCGGTCTCCCGCTCAGACAAAGTTGCTATTGGAAGAATGAGCATAATCGCGATACAAATTACTAAAAAAAACCGCATCTCATTATCCCGTTTCATTCAGGTAGAAGGGAATTAAGCCAATATGTAATAAAAATCGCTGTTAAAAAATGAAGGGCGCATCCAGCACGCCCATATTAATACTATACCATGCAAACAGAACATCCCAAAGTTCAGGGATATTCTCTATTATTGAACTTGTTGCGGCATGGTTTCTGACATAAGTTTTTGTACTTCCGGGCGGGACTTAAAATAAGCTTTTTGCCCGAAAAAACTGCAATAGCAATCAATGACAAAACTTAAAAAATAGAATCTAATTTAGATTACTTCCCGTACACCGAAGGATGGATTTTGCATCTCGCGATAACAGAAAAACCTTCGTCATCATGAATATTTGCATATCCATAACCATTCTGTATAGTTCCAAATCCACCTCTTAAATTGAAGGTGCCAATAAATTCTCCTGCATCAGCATCGAAAACGTCGGCGTGAACATTAGGTTCTTGTTTGGAATTATCCGCCTCTTCATACTTTTCATATTCAAATGTTGTATATACAAATATATAATTTCTATCATTAGTCAAAAGCATTACGGATGGAAAATACTTTCTTTCTTTGACTATACGGTAAAATTCTTGCACATCTGCTTCTTTTGATGTACCAAAGTCTTTCGGTACAGGAAAAGGAGTAAATTTATGGGTTATTACAATATCTTCATTAGTGTCTATTGACCTTACATGTATCGTATAATATGAGCCTGTTTGACCGTCGTGCTTATCTTCATTTGTGTTGACGTAATAAATACGCCGCCCTGGAAGGACGCCCCACAAAAAATTACCTAAGTAGTGTGAACTCAGACTACCTTTTTTTGAAGTTATAATAATGCGTGGATGTGGAACATGTAATAAAGAGAAAAGAGTATCCGCACTTTCATAAATCAATGATAGAAACATTTCGGATTTGCCTAATAGCCGTAAAGTATATAATTTTTCGGTAATGCTTACAGGATAAGCATAAAATATATTTTTCACATCATTAATATCAAAACCTTTCATTTGCAAATGTTCTTGTAATAACGAATTGTTTAAAAACATTTTCTTTTCAATAAAATCATAGTCCGGGGTAAAAAGATTATAATAACGATTTCGCGATCCTGATGATAACACTAAAAGATATCCATCAGGAGAAAGGAATGGTCTTGGATCTCCTTCAAATTCTCCAGGTCCCTGTCCCTGTCTTCCAATGATTTTTATTCCCTTACCGAATTTATTAAACACTTTGATTTTCCCTTCATCAGGTACTATAATATCATCCTTGTAATTTGCAACAAACTCGTATGGGCTCACCAAAAGATATTCGTCTTTGGTTCCATATTGCTCACTACCGAAGGTCAAATCTAACGAAAAAAGCTCTGATTCGAATAGTTTATGCCTCGTATAGCTGTTTTGGTTAACATTAGATTCTATGTTTGAATCTGAGCTACAACTGAGCAAAAAAATTATTACAACATATAAAGGTGTTAAGTGTTTCATATACTATAACCGAAATAAAATATTTATCAATTATTATCAAATATTCAAAATTCAATTATTAAGCCGATCTTAATCATTCACTGTCTACTCCTGAATTTTCCTCGACCGGCTGGAGCGGAATAGTGATATGAAATGTAGTCCCTTTGTTGAGTTCGCTTTCTACATTGATAGTGCCGCCGTGAAGGTTAACAAACTCTTTAACAATAGACAATCCTAATCCGGAACCTTCGCTTCGGGCTTCATCCCGCTGAGCGGGATCCTCAATCCTGTAAAAACGCATAAACAATTTATCAATATCCTTTTTAGGTATTCCCCTGCCGAAATCCTGTACGCTTAAATAGAGTTCCGCATCCCGAACATAAGCTCTCAGAATAACGTCGCTGCCTTCCGGGGAGAATTTCCTCGCATTATCAAGGCAATTCATCAAAATCTGCGTAATTGCATCGGGGTCGGCATAGATTTCAGGCAAATCCTCCTGAATTTCTTCTTTAATGGTCATGCCTTTTTCGGCATAACGGACGTTCATTGTCCGTACAACATTTTGCAAAACAAACTTAAGACTGAATTGCTTCTTATGCAATTTTAACATTCCCGCTTCCAAACGGGATATATTCAAAAGATTATCGATAATTCGAAAAAGACGGTCGATATTATTGGTCATTATCTGAAGATATTCGTTCTGAGTATCCGTAGTGGGACCTGCAATACCGTCCCGGAGAATCGATGTAAACTCTTTTACTACTGCAGCGGGGGTTCTCAACTCGTGAGAAACATTTGAAATAAATTCGGTTTTAAGGCGGTCAACTTCACGCTCTTTAGTAACGTCCCTTAATACCATAAGGATTCCCTGGGGCATTCCATCCCGGCTTATCCCGCATGTTGCGGGGGAAAGAAACCCGACGTGCGCATCCAGAATAATAAACCTATTATCCCGCTGCGGAATTTTAATCTCATGAATAAACGACTTCTCATCATGGCTGTTTTTATCATAAATATCACTGAAACGGAAATTCAGGAGCGATTCGATAGTATTTCTGTTAATCCGGGATATTCCCCGGGTACTTGGGGAAATCATATCCACAGCAGCGGGATTGATGAGTATTGAATCGTCACGCTGGTCATGCATTATAACACCGTCGGGAAGGTTCTCGATAATTCGCTGTATCTTATCCTTCTGGCTCTCTATTACTTTTTGCAATTGAGTAAAATTATTGGAACTCTGTTCGGCAATTCTGGCAAGAAAACGTTTATCGTCTTCGGAAAACTCCTGATGCGCAAACCTGCTTACGTTTAACACACCGAACGTCTCATCTTTGTCTTTAAGCACTATGTTAAAAAACGAATTAACCGATTTACCCGGAGTTGATAAATGCCCTGTTTCATGAATATCAAATTGTATATCTTTATTATCGATATGTTCACTGTATTCACGTTTTGCCGCACTAATGAGAAGGTTTTCCAGCCGGGCAAGAATTTTTTTACTTAATTTAGTAGATGTTTTTACGGTAATTGTGTTTCTTCTGATCTCATATATTGAACAAAAATCATTTGAAACAGCTTCGGATAGTGTTTCAAGAATGGTTTTATACACTTCGGCAATATCAAAATTATAAGTAACACTGCGCGTGAAATTATACAGAATGGAAAGTTCTACAACATTCTTTTTAAGCTGGTTGCGGTCCCGTTCAGTCTGGCGGTGAAGCTTTATATTTTCTCGTACAAGCCTCTGTCGTTCTAAATGCGCATCGACGATTTTTAATAGATTTTTAATTTCAAACGGTTTTGTAATATATTCATCGGCACCAAGGTTTACGGAATCAATCGCTGTATTCAGGGTTGCCTGCCCTGTCAGGATCAATACAACAATATCGTCGTAAAGCTTTTTCGCCTGCTTGAGCACTTCGATTCCGTTAACAACCGGCATTACGATATCGGTCAATACCAGGTCGTACCTTTTTTTCTTTAGCTTTTCACATGCTTTTTTCCCGTTCTCTGCGGAATCTACATTACGAAAATGCGCACTGAGGATTTTTTCTAACAAATTGAGGATATTACTTTCATCGTCTACTACCAGTATTTTTTCAGAGCGGGACATTTGTCTCCTCAACGTTTACGGGTATCATTTTCCCTGCGGCTGCCCCATCCCAATTTATTACTTAACACTCTGAAAAAATTGTGCAGTGAAAAATGAACCAAATTAACCACAGCATTGCTTCTTTTAATAGTAATTTTTTGACCCACATTAATTATAATGCCCTGTTGTCCATCGGCATTCAGAGGAATTTCTTCGGGTCCCGATACCAGTTCGAGACAGACAGAAAAATCTCCGGGTATAATTATCGGTCGTACGGAAAGCGTATGAGGGCAGATGGGTGTAATCAACAAATTATCAACCGTCGGATAAATAATCGGGCCCCCGGCTGAAAGGGAATAGGCAGTTGAACCGGTAGCCGTTGAAACAATAATACCGTTTGAAGTATAAGTATGGAAGAATTCATTATTTATACTTAACGCAATTTTTACAATCCGCGGATACTCGCCTTTATCGATGACAAAATCGTTCACAGCCAGAAGTTCCTGTGTCTCATCTCCTTCTACAGAAGCTTCCAACATTATGCGCTTCTCGACAAAATACCGTTTCTCCAGTAAGTCACTAATGTGTTCCGGGAGTTCATCCGGTGTAATTTCCGTTAAGAATCCGAAACGCCCCGTGTTGATACCAAGTATCGGAGTTGTAAAATTACCTATTGATTTCG
>LJUD01000196.1 GCA_001304035.1 bacterium SM23_31
AAAATCAAGCAAAAATCACTACCATTAACCGAACCGGAGATAAATATTAACCATAACTTATTTCAAAGAACAATTTGTCCAACTTTATCGTAAACATTTCATAATGATATACATCGATATCTTTACTGTCTTTAAAGTTTTTCTCAAGAGATACTGCTATTATATCAAAATCGTATTTTGACAGATCAAAGTTCTTCAAATACCAGTATAAAACTTCGATATCCCTGTCGAATTGTCTATTATAAAGGAATGTAAGGTAATATTTTCAATTTGTCAAGTGTTATTTACAATTTTATAATTTTTCCTTTTTTTTATTGAGGAGCGGCTTCTGCGAGGTAAAAGTAATATTATTTTTTAGCTGTCGGTATCATAATATCTAAGCGTTGCTTTATTTCAGGTGCTCAAAAAAAATGGGATCACTCAAAAAAAATGGGGTCAGGTCTTGCATCCCGCTTAGCGGGACATTTTCCGTCCCGAGTATTCGGAATTATTTTTTAACCATCACCCTGATCCCGAGTAATCGGGGCATGAAAGAATCCCGAAGATTAGAGATAAATTAATCAGGATAATTAATACTCGAATTTTTATTAATCCTGCTATTTTTATGAGACGCATCGCCATGCGTCTCTACAGTAAAATGTACTTTTCGGATTATATTGTTTCGCTGTATCCCGAGTACTCATAGAACTAAAGTTTCCCCCTTTTTCAAAGGGGGACTAAGGGGGATTTTCCCCTTCTCGTTACCGGTCTCTGACCGGTAATGCTATTTATCAGATGCGTCAAGGACTGAAGTCCTGACTCAACGGGGAGGTTTCCCCCTTTTTCAAAGGGGGACTAAGGGGGATTTGATATTTTATCTTAAAACTGAACTTTTATAATCATTAAAATTTACATATAAATCTTGATTTAGAGTCAGTATTGAGATTGCCACGTCTCCTCCCCGCATACTGCGGACAGATAAGAACAATGCTGTCATTGCGATCCCCCGAGTACTCGGGGGAGAAGCAATCTCCATATGTCAATATTATTCAAACTTAGATTATGCGAAAAATTAATTTTTTCAAAAGTTCAGTTAAATATTGAATCACTCCCGCTTAGCGGAATCCATGACCCGGGTACTCTAAGCATGAATCATCCGGGTTATGCAATTTTATAGTAAATCTTTTTTTGTTTTTTAATGAGCTGCTTTAATAATCATTTTAACGACCAAGACTTTTGTAAATTTTGAAAGTTGGAGAATTATAGTAACGATACTGAGGAGATTGCTTCCTCGCTGCGCTCCTCGCAAAGACAATTTGAGCATGTATGGCATAATTTAGACTTGATATTCCTACTAAATCCTGCAAAATTAAAACAAAATTATCAGGGTAACTTATTATGCTAAAATTAGTTACATTAATTTCTTAAAGCATCAGGTTGCATAAAAGCATTTTCCACTTATATAGGCACCTTTTAAGCACTTCCTTTAATAAGATACTCGAAAAAAAGGCAAACAAATTATTTTTTTCTTGACAATTAGCTAAAAATACTTTATAATGGCATTGTTTGGGGAGAAGTGGGTAGAAGTGGGTTAAGGGGGTTTTTATCCCCCATTAATTTTTAATCCACCGATAGTAATTTGAATAAATTGTTACCGGTTTAGGGTAATGTCATCTTTTAAAGGCGAATTTCGATACACACGGGACGCTAAAGGAAGGCTTAACATTCCTGCAAAATTTCGCAGGGCGTTGTCTCCTGAAGCGAACGAATCATTTGTAGTTATCCAGGGATTTGACGGGTGCCTGTTTCTTTTCCCTCTGGATGAGTGGAAAAAATATGAGGAAAAACTGCGGCAACTGCCAACCAATAAAGAGAAGAACCGGCGATTGTTACGAATGATGACATCAAAAGCCTCGGAAGGCAGATGCGATAAACAAGGCAGAATTTCTATTCCCGCAGAACTTCTTAAGATAGCACATATAGAAAAAGAAGTTTTGATTATCGGCGTTCTGGAGAGAATCGAACTCTGGAATCCGGATATCTATAAAAGATATTTAGATTCATCAGGTGATAGCTACGAAGATATAGCTGAAGGTATTATGTTTGATTAGCTATGTCAATCAGCAGGGGAGGAATTGAATTTATCAGCTTTTATTTTCCGGTTGCCTGTTGTCTGAAGTTAGCATCAAGATTTTCAATTTTTTTAAAGTGCAGTGCTGAATAATAACTGATCAGTCGTTTACCTAAATGTGAAATTATATGAAAGTGCTTCAATGAATGCCGAACCTCCTGAGCATATACCGGTCCTGCTTCAGGAGGTTTTGCAACTGGTGGTTACAAACATAAAAGGCACGTACTTTGACGGAACACTTGGAGATGGAGGGTATACAAAAGCTCTTTTAAATAAGCTGGACCCGGAAGGACGGGTAGTTGCTTCAGATTGGGACAGCAGGGCTGTTGCATTTGCGGAACAATGGGCACCCGGATACGAAGCCAGGTTGTCTGTTAACCACAATAATTTTTGCAATATTGGCGACATTCTTTCTTCTTATGCTATAGATGCGGTAGACGGGATTGTTTTAGACCTGGGTTTATCGTCACGTCAAATACAGGATGCAAGCCGGGGATTTAGTTACCGGGCAGACGGTCCTTTAGATATGCGCATGGATTGCCGTTTATCCGGGACGGCATCGGACATCCTTAATAAAGCAGCGGAATATGAATTGAAAAGGATTTTTTTTCACTTTGGCGAGGAGAGGCGGTCAGCTTCACTTGCCGGAATTATTGTACGGGAACGGCAGCACCGTCCTCTCAAAACAACGTTGGATCTGGTTTCGCTCATGAAAAAAAAGTGGCGACCAAAATATTATACTAAGTCTGCATCGCGTATTTTTCAAGCGCTGAGAATAGCAGTAAACCGGGAGCTTAACAATCTCGAACGTTTCCTGGATATATGCTGGAGCTCGCTTTTAACAAGTAGACGCATTGCAGTTATCAGCTATCACTCGCTGGAAGACAGGATAGTAAAAACGGCGTTTCGCCGGCATGAAAATCCATGTATCTGTCCGAAGGATATTCCTTTTTGTCTATGTAAAAGAGTGCCTGATGCAAAAATAATTACACGGAGACCAATACGCCCTTCCGGGGAGGAAATTGCGCATAATCCCCGTGCACGCAGCGCCAGGCTCAGAGTAGCGGAAAAAATATAGAAACATGAAATTTTAATACATTTGCCAAAACTTTTCCGCCGGAGGCGGATTTTTCAAATCAAATGAAAAACAAGATAATTGTACAAAGGGCAAAAGAGCGTACAAAGACTGCCGGATCACCTGTCATTCACCGCAGAGGCGATAACAGGCGTGCAGCGTCGAAACGTGGTTCTGACTCTCATTCTCTGCCGTTGAAACAGCATGTTCCGATAAAGCGTATTTTCATGATTTTGACCATGTTGTGCACTGCTTTGATTCTATTAATCTGGCTTCAAATTCAAATTGATAAGGTCTCTTCCGGCATTAAAGAACTCGAACAAAAAATAAATGATCAGCAGAGCATTAACCGTTATACCACACAGTATATAGACAAAGCGACAACTTATGAAATCATTTATCCGATTGTAAAATCCCGGTTTAACATGGATTATCCGGCGACACCAAAGATACCGCTTCAGGTTCCCGGTGAAGTTTTGTCAGAAAATAAAGTAATACCGGTTAAAAAAGATTAATAATTATGCATGCACGAATAAAGATTCTTGGTTGTTTTCTTATACTTATCTGGATTTGTTTGGTTACGCGCCTTTTTTATATCCAGGTATACCGTGGGAATGAATTTGCATTATTAAGTAAAAATCAGTATCTCAAGGAAGAGATTCTGCCGCCTTCACGGGGAGATATTCTTGACCGGAATGGCAGGAAACTTGCAACCGACCTTGCATATTATGAATTTTCTGCAGAACCACCCCTTGTAAAGGATGCCTGGAAAGTTGCAACTGTGTTTGCTCAGTATCTTGAAAAATCCCACGACGATTACTTAAGAATACTAAAACAAGACGAAAAATTTGTTTATTTACACCGCAAAGTGCCTGCAGAAATCGCTGAAAAAATACTACATAGAGAATTAAAAGGTGTTAATTATACTACGGAATTCAAACGGTTTTACCCGTATGGTGATATTACCGGTCAGTTAATCGGTTTTCCGGATGTCGACAATGTAGGTATCGAGGGTCTTGAGTTTAAATTTAATGAAATACTTGCCGGAATTCCCGGCAAAAGAATTCTCACAACAGATGCGCTCGGTAATCAGAAAACAGATTTT
Organism: bacterium SM23_31; assembly: GCA_001304035.1. Classification (GTDB taxonomy): domain Bacteria; phylum SM23-31; class SM23-31; order SM23-31; family SM23-31; genus SM23-31. The sequence continues at coordinate 4,291 of LJUD01000196.1, forward strand.
AACTACCCTGTTCAAAAACCGGTCAGCGGGAACAATATTATTACGACCCTTGACCTTGACTGCCAGATAATAGCCTTTGAAGAATTAACAAAAGCTATTGAACAGTATGATGCTGTATCAGGTACTGTTATACTCATGAATCCGATGACCGGAGAGATTCTTGCCATGGTATCGCTGCCGGCTTGTGACAGCAACAATCCGGGCGCCGTTCAGCCACACTTGAGAAAAAACAGGAGCATAAACGATACATTTGAACCAGGCTCAATTTTCAAAATTGTGACTGCTGCCGCTGCCTTGGAAATGGGGATTGTTTCCCCGGAAGATACAATATTTTGTGAAAACGGACAAATCAGGTTCGGCAGGCGGATCTTTAGCGATGCCAAGCCATACGGAAATTTAACCGTTAAGGAAGTGATAGAGCATTCAAGCAACATAGGAACATATAAGATTGCTGAAAAGGCTGGTACAGGGAATCTGTACAAATTTGCAAAAAAATTCGGTTTCGGGTCAAAAACCGGCATAGAGTTCGGAGGGGAATCCCCGGGAATACTCAGAAATACCTCGGAGTGGACTTCGCACTCCCTTGCTTCCATAGCAATTGGACAGGAGATTACCGTCAATGCACTGCAATTGGTAAATTCCTATGCTGCTGTTGCTAACGGGGGGATTTTGATGAAGCCGTACATTGTCAGTGCAATCTACAACCAGTCCGGAGCCATAATTAAGGAATTCAAACCCCAGACGATCCGAAGAGTTGTATCGAAGCGGACAGCCGAAATCCTGACAAGTTTTTTTGAAGGTGTGGTAGACCACGGGACTGCGGTCTCGGCAAAAATTCCGGGAAATACTATCGCAGGTAAAACCGGTACCGCTCAAAAGGTAGACCCGGAGACGAAAACCTATTCTAATAAAGATTTTATATCGTCATTCGTAGCTTATTATCCTTCAAAAAATCCAAAAATTGCCGGCATAGTCATTATAGATTCGCCTAAAGGAAAATATTATGGCGGTACCGTCGCTGCACCGGTAATGAAGAATATTATTAACCGCATTACTCACGTGCCCGGAAGTACATTATTTGCGTCGTTTGTCCATGTAACGGACAATGAGCCGGAGCAAAAAAGCGTTTTTCAGGCACTGTTAAGATTAGCAAGCGGTAATCACCCGAAATATTTTCCTGTATTGTGCGCTGCAGACGAAAAGGCGGATGATCCGGAAAGCCAGGGAGAAGATAAAAAAAGCCGTTCTCCCCGGTCTTTTGTGATTAAACTCGACCGGGAAAAAGAAGATAAAAATTCTGAAAATGGTCCGACGGCAAAAAATCAGAATTTAATCGAGGTTCCGGAAGTTACCGGAATTTCAATACGCGAGGCAGTAAATATATTAGTACAAAAAGGATTAAATGTCAAAATAACCAGCGGTTCCGGGTTTGTGGCGGAACAGTCTCCATTGCCCGGTACAAAGGTTGTACAGGGAAGGATAACTTATCTGCGGGGAGAAAATACTGAGAATTTATCCGGGAATAAAATTAAATAGAATCATTTTTTATTATATGGCAATACTAAGCGAACTAATACACGTAGTATCAATAATTAAAAAGTCGGGTAACGTTGATATTCAGATACGGAGTATTCAATACGACTCCCGCAAAGTATCACCGGGTGACCTTTTCGTGGCTATTAAGGGGGGTAAACTTGATGGTCATGATTACATTGATGCAGCTATCCGGCAAGGAGCGAGTGCCGTTGTCGGAGAATTGTCTATCTCCGACAACAGGGTGCCTTATATTCAGGTCGGAAATTCCCGTGCAGCCATGGCGTACATGGCTTCTGTTTTTTACGGGCATCCGTCACGCTCTATGAAGATGATCGGTATAACAGGGACGAACGGTAAAACCTCTACAGTATACTTAATTGACAGCATTCTTCAGGCAAACGGTATAAAAACCGGAATACTTGGGACGGTTGTTTATCGAGTTGGTACGGAAGAGATTGCCGCAGGCTGGACAACGCCGGAATCGTCCGTGCTGTATCAATTGTTGCATTCGATGTTGCAACACAAGACAGAGGCGGTTGTAATGGAAATATCCTCTCACGCTTTGGAGCAATATCGGGTAGAGGGGTTGGAATTTCGATTAGCTATATTTACAAACCTCTCACAAGATCACCTGGATTACCACCGGTCTATGGATCAGTATGCGACCGCGAAGCAACAGCTATTCAGACAGGTCGATCCCGCTTTGGGCGAGAACATTATTAACGGTGACGACCCGATGAGTTTAGTGATGGCTAAACAGAACCGTAGACCGGTTCTTATTTTCTCCGCCGTTCCGGGGAAGGCAGATGTCTTCCCCGAACGCGTGGAGTTCTCATTTAAAGGTATTTCGACAAGTCTTCATACACCGAAAGGCAGGCTTAAAATACGGTCTCCGCTTTTAGGCTGGCATAATCTGTACAACATTATGGCAGCAGTTTCAGTTGGTATATGTTTGGACGTTCCGGCTGGAGTAATTGAAAAAGGGATAAAAAACCTTGTTAGAGTACCGGGGAGACTTGAACCGGTAGACGAAGGTCAGCCGTTTTCCGTTCTGGTCGACTATGCCCATACGCCGGATGCCATGGAAAAAGTCATCAACGCCGTCCGTGAATTAGTCACGGGCAATCTTATCGTAGTATTCGGCTGCGGCGGCGACAGGGATAGAACTAAGCGCCCCCTCATGGGCAGCGTGGCTGAAAAAGGAGCCGACAGAGCGATACTTACATCTGATAACCCGCGCACGGAAGACCCGATGAAAATTATCAATGATACGTTGGAAGGCGTTAAAAATAAAGATTCCATGGAAGTATTTGTTGACCGGACAGAGGCAATTCATCGCGCTCTCGATGTTGCCGATAAATCGGATTGCGTTTTGATTTTAGGGAAGGGACATGAAACTTACCAGGTAATTGGTACGCAGAAGAATCCTTATGATGACAGGAAGACAGCACGGAATTTTTTACGAGATAAATTCAAAAACAGAAGTTTGACCTCCGGAAACGAAAATGAGCCGATTGACGCTACAGGATATTCTACAGATTGAAAGAGTGATGCCCGGACAGCCTGTCCCGACGCTTCGCGACGGAATAATGATAACCGGAGTGTCGATTGATTCCCGTACTATTAAGCCCGGGGAGATGTTCTTTGCAATT
>LJUD01000197.1 GCA_001304035.1 bacterium SM23_31
ATTTCCCGAAAAGTCGCTCGCGATCAATGCAGCAGGACGCGCCAGAAGGTATTCATCCGGTAAGTTTTCATCTCCGAACTTGAATAACGGTGTAAGTGGATTTTCAATCACGTTTTCCTGCGCTGCGGCGGGAGATACCTGCAGCGCCGTAAAAAGTGCAATGACACAAATACACGAAATAAGAAGCTTCTTTGAATACATTGTTACCTCCTCAGAGTTTAAATATGTTGAAGTTTAACAAAATATCTGTTTATTAATTTAAATCCGTTGCGTTATTTCCCGTACACCGCAGGGTCGATGCGGTATTTTCTGATCTCTGAGAAACCTTCTTCGTCTTGAGCTATTTCGTAGACGTAAACGTTTTTGATTGATGCTGGTATAAACGGGAATTCTGCCAATGTAACATGTTTCATAGTGTCGAGATCAATGACATCCGCTAATTTTTCCTTTCTATCTTTGCCGTCATTCAAAAATAAAAAAGCATAATCTCTATCAATTCTAAGCCCACAAATTGAAGGGTAGAATTGCCTGGATTTAATATCGTTTATAAGAAAATTATATACTTCTTCCATTCTCGTAAACATTTGTTGCGTTGATCTTCTCATTTTTCTAAGATCAGATTTAGAGGGCATCGAAAATTTCCTTTTTTTGACATTTTCTGGAAGTATAACAGGAGTAAAACTGTGGATAATTTCCTGTTCTTCAAATGTATCTAATGAAAGTACATGTACAGTATAAAACGACCCGGATGGTTCTATGTGTCTATCTTCCTCTGTGTTTACGTACATAATCTTTCTTCCCGTTATTAATCCCCAATAGATACCACCTATTGGCTGTGGATTAATATTTCCTTTTTCAGATATTGCCACACCAAACTCGAGATGTATTGATTCTTTTATTAAGTCAATGGCTTTGCTATTGTCATATAGTAATAGTCTATTATATCTAACGTCTGAAAGAAGAGAGCCATTTTTTACAATGACTTCATAAACTTTATCGGTATCACTTATCGTAAAAATTCCTGCAATATAGTATGTGTTATTGGAATCGGGATATTTTGTTTTTAAATATTCTGACAAAATCACTTTGTTTTTAATTTTTTTCTTTTCAATAAAATTATAATTAGGACTAAATAGATTATAATAACTTTCAAAACCACTGCTACTTAAAATCGAATGCAAAGTCAGTTTAGGGCTTTTTGCATGATCTACTACAGTTACAAAACCTTCTGGGCTAAGAAAAAATAAAGGTCCTGTTTCAAATTCTCCTGGACCTTGTCCCGGTCTTCCGACAATTTTTTTGCCTTTCCCGCTTTTTTCATAGACTTTAATTCTACTTTCGTCCAAAACAAGAATATCTCCGGCAAAATTTACATCTAAATATTGTGGATTAACCAAAATAAAATCATCTTTAAGGCCAGAGATTTCACCTATGCTCAATTCCAGAGTAAGAACATCAGTTAATAACGGCTGAATTTCAGTTGTCTGAACATCAACATCGGAGTTGCAATTAAAAAACGAAATAAAAATAGACAGGCAAATAATCGATATGCCTTTAAGGAAGGGAAGCTGAATCTTCATTATAGCCTCCTAAAATTGATATGTTGCCGTAATATTAACATTTTTTGATTGAAGACATTAATTTTTTAACCTCCTTTACCTCACTTCCCGACTTGCCGCTTTATTTGCGGAACACCGCCGGATCGATGCGGGCTACTTCTCGACGATTTTGTATATGTATAAACAGACAGCGCGTATAGGATCAAAGACATAGAGCCGGTCGTCGTGAATTTTTATACTGGTTGCATAATGACTAAGCGGAAGATTCCCGACCAAAACTCCTTCCGGATCGTGAATAGAGAGGGCATAAATATCTGTATCTACCTTCTTCGCAACATATTCATCAAACGGCTCCTCTTTTATTATTGTAAGCAGCCATATGCGCCCTTTCGGATCGATGTCCAGTGAATTATAAACATTAATTTCTTCGCCCCAATCTATAGGACCACTAAGTGACCCCCGAAACAGTATTGCTTCCTTATTTACAATGGTTAACATATTTGCAGGATTGTTGTTTACATCGTAATAAAATCTCAATTCTAATTCTCCGTCAGCGTTGAATTTTTCAACGAGCTTCTGGTTTGGCGCGGCAATATATATATTGTCAAATGTATCGGTCGAAAAAACAATATCCATGGCTAATACAGAGGTGTTGTGCTGCGAGGGATCGAACCTGAGAAATGGTGAATCATAGGTGTGTGCGATCTTTCTTACGCTTTTACCATTATTATCATATACATCTAAAAAGAGATACTCTGACTGCATGAATCGATCCGTGTCCAAGTCCCGGAATCGTGATATAATAGATATATTAACATTCTCTCTGAGCGTGTCACTCCTGCCACCGCTTGAAATTACTAAACAACTTCCTGTGGCATACCCTCCGAATATCTGGCACCATATGGCATTTCCTTCAAGAATCGTGATCGTTGAATCAGAATTTCTGAAAGATATATGTCTGGAATCTGATAATGAAGAATAATACAGAGTATTGTAAGTCAACGGAGCTCTAATATTTTCAAAACCGACAACAATTTCTCCTGAAGAAAGAACTCTGAAATCAGAAATATCATCATCCGGAGTGAGTGGGAAAGTCTGGATGAGCCTCCCTTCCGATGAAAATATATCTATCTCATAAGTTGGTGAAGGGCTCGCAATACTGCTACAAATATACATATTACCAGATGCATCGAATTCAATGTATTTCCAATACTTTCCACCTGGAGTAAAACCGGATGAATCAATGTCAGCATTATATGAACCATCGCTACCGAACTTTTGTATATTCTGTTTAAATCTATCAAGTATATAGATATTTCCATCTCCGTCAACGGTAAAATCACACGGAAGTCGATCTTCATCATAATCAAAATAATTATTTACCCTTCCCTCTATTTTCGTGATCAGTTCCAGTTCAATTCTCGGTTCGTCTCCCCATAGAGGCTTCTCATTATGCACATGCCGTACACCGTCGATGACCTCAACGGTATACGTTTTACTCTCCTGCCCGAAACAGATGCTCGTAAACAGAAGAAGCAGAAGAATGATGATGACTTTTTTATTATCCATTATGAACTCCATGCTTTATTTATGTATCCTCCTTATTTCCCGACTTGCCGCTTTATTTGCGGTACACCGCAGGGTTGATTTTGTATTTTTCTATGACGGAGAAGCCTTCGGAATTACGTCCAACACGATAGCCATAACCGTTTTTTATCACTGTAGGAATGACTGAAAAATAAGCAGAATGAAGATATTTTCCTTCAACTGCGTCAAAAATATCCGCAAGCGTTTCATTGTTTTCGTTAACGAAATGTGTAAATGCAAAAATGTAATTTCCGTCGGTTAAAAGCTCCTGCAGAGCGGCTTTGTATTTCCGCTCGGCATTGAAGTCTTTTCGCTTTTTTGCTTGTTCCAAAGACCGTTTATATTCTCCCGGATATTTTTTCTTCTCTTCTTCCGGGTACTCATATGGTACCCAGTCTAACTCAACAGGTTTAAACCAATGCGTTATGAAGGTTTTCTTCATAGTATCAAGTGAGAGTATAGTTAATGTGTAATCGGCATCCGAGCTGCCGATTCTGCTGTCGTGAAATGAATGAATGAATACAAATCGGTTGTCCGGAAGATAATCCGCTTCAAGCCAGCCAAGATCGGATATTCTGAATGTACCGGTTTCCGGTATAAAATTAGATTGTACATAGTGGGCAAGCGTTAACAGGGTATCCGCTTTTTCATAAAAAAGGAATACTTCTCTGTGGTATTTCTGTTCCCGCATACCGGCGCGCTGTATTTGCTCCGCATCAAAAATTATTATCCGCTCAGTCTCATTCAATTGTATTACTTGCTCGGGCATACAGGGTCTGAGGTCGGAATTCTGCGCGCTGATGGCCATTTTATATATATTGAAATCCTTATCATACATTTTCCGGTTGATAAATGAGAAATCCGGTTTGAAATAATGCAGTGTTCCATTATACAAAGTGGTCCCGCCGAATACCGTAATATAATCTGTGGGTCCCGTCCAGATAAACATTGGTCGAATGAACTCTCCGGGACCCTGCCCTCGACCGCCGAATATTTTTATGCCTTTCCCACTGCCGTCATAAACTTTTATCTTTAATTCATCGATAACAAGTATCTCGTTTCTGCTGTTCACAGTAATATAATAACCCGGCTTTGCTAAAAGGAAATCGTAGTCATCAATGGTATTCTCATCCCCGAATGCCAATTCCAATGTCAGCACGTCGGTCAGCGGCGGCTCCACTTCCATAGTCTGAAATTCAACATCAGGACTGCAATTAAGCAACAGAATAAAAATAGACAGGCAAATAATCGATATGACTTTAAGGAAGGGAAGCTGAATCTTCATTATAGCCTCCTGAATTAGGTATGTTGCTGTAATATAACCATTTTTCGGCGTAAAGCAAGGATTTTATGCAAAATTAACAGAAAAAACGCTGTTATTTTATCTCTAAAAATCCACTGAAATACTTGTTTCATCGAGGGAATAAATTAATCAGTATTTCTAATAGAAATCACTCTATTATTTTTAGAAAAGCCTGTATCTTGTTACTGTTTACACCGAGGTTGACGCGTCGTTCGCTAAGCGGGAATAGCGAAGAAATTGAAATGTAGGGGCGGGATTTCCCCGCCCGTCTTGCGTTGTCAGGGCACGGAAACCGTGCCCCTACAAATACTTGGGTAAGACCATTAATTATGAAACGGAAAAAACTTAATTAGGTTTGGAACACCCCCATCCCCGAGTACTCGGGCGATGGGGGTGCCACCCCTTTGATCCAAGAATTTATGAATTATTCAGGTTAGAAATATTTTCTGAAAAATTAAATATTACCATACGATAAACTAATATTTTGTATTTTTAACCTTCATTTACAATAACTTTCACCTCCCGCGAATAGGTCTGCCGTTGCCCAGTCTTTCGATTTTACGTGTTTTCATATTATATATTGCGCCCGGGCCTAATACATAATACGGTTTTTCCCATGGTTGGTAGAGCCGTGAGTTGTCATGGACAGCCACCCTCCAATTCCCCATTACTTCAAAACTGTCGCCCTGAACTATAATTGCAGTATTTTCGGAAAGTCCGATACCCAATAAATCAGGATATTTTTCAATAACAGGTATAATATTGTCCCACCGGTTACGTGCGTCTATATGCTGGTCAATTGCCGATCTGCGTAAAAAACCGAATCCCCACTCATGTTCGGGTTCATCCGTCATCACGATACTACTGCCCTCCGTGTCGCCTCGAACCAAATATCTTCCTTGAATGGTTGCGCCTGCCGATGAACCGCCTATGACGCCGCCGCGCTTGAGTACGTTATGAAATTCCTCATACGTCAATGTATTCATATATGAATCGACAATGTTCCACTGCCTTCCGCCGTCAAACCAGACTCCGGTAGCTTCCCGAAGGTCTTTTACAAATTCTTCCGTGTCAGCTACCTCCGGATCATGCGTGTGCAGCATTTTTACGTTTGTTACGCCTCTTCTTATCCACGACGCAATCACTCTTTCTTCTTCGTAGACTCTGATTTCTCCGTCCCTGGTTTTATTCCCGCCTGCAGTTGGTACAATTATTAATTTTGCATTTTCTTTTCCGCCGGCAAGATCGATAAAACGGTTGTAAATAGCAGAGTCTCGTAAACCGCCGCCGACTATAACCAGAGTTCCTTTTTCCGGACCATATTCAGTTGTTTCCTGAGCTGCCGCGGGTGAAAATCCAATAAGGATTAGTATCATTACCGAAAGAGCAAGAAGTTTGACATTTCTTTGCATACGAACCTCCTCATACTTAGAAATTAATGCCTGCATTAACTATTATCTTCTATGTATTACTTCGTAAATGGAGTTATATTCAAGTAAATCATAAAATTGCATACCGATCGGCGCCCCGCTTGGTGCAGATAACGGCAGTGTAAAATTTACTTTGCTCGGATCTTTTTGAAATTGGTCTATTTCTGACAAAGCGAAGACAATATGCGCCTTCCGGCTTTCTTCCATGATTTTTTCAGACTGTTCATCAAGCCAGTTTTTCAATTCGTCAATTTTTAAGGATGTAATTGCACGTACCTGTGTGGAAGCACCCGGATTAACCGCTAAATTCATCAAATTATGCAGTACCGCGGTATATACAACCTTCTGGATTTCTCCCGTGTAACCCGGTTGATGTGCTGATTTCCAGGTGGAAT
>LJUD01000198.1 GCA_001304035.1 bacterium SM23_31
CATCTGCACCCCTTGAAAAACCCTTAACACGGATTTCAAGTCCGCTGCACTTCTCCCGTGCGGCAGTCAATGCGTGGAGTGTGGATACAGATGCGGTGTCTGTAATCATTCCGAAAAACTCAGCCGGTATGCCCAGCAGTTTTTTTGCCCATTCAACCACCGTTTCTTCAAGTTCGGTCGCTGACGGACAGGTTTTCCATAACATTCCGTTAATGTTTAAAACGGTCGATAAAAAATCCCCAAGAATTCCCGGAATAGAACCGGTAATAGAAAAATAAGCAAAAAAATTGGGATGATTCCAGTGCGTCACACCGGGAATTATTATCCTTTTAAAATCCTTCAGCATACTATCAAATTTCTCTCCCTTTTCCGGTGCTTCCTTCGGCAGGGCATTTTTAATTTCTCCCGGCGCCGTCTTAGCCAGGACAGGATATGATTCAATCGATTGAAAATAATCGCATGCCCAGTCAACCAAATCGTAAGCGCATTTCCGGAATTCTTCTACCGGCATGTCGCCCAGATTCGACCGGTCAATTGTACCAAGTTCATTGAACATATCAGACTCCTTCTACAAATTTAATTTTTTAATGTAATGAGAAAATCTGAAATTGTAAAGGTTGAAAAAGAAAACAATTACGATGCCTTTAATGCAATTACATAGATAAGCATGTCACCGGGCAGATAAAAAATCCCTATTTTTAACCGGTGAGTATGAAAACATCCGGTTACGAAAAGCTCGGTTTAGTGATTCCCTGCCTGTATTAAAAATGTTATGTCAGCTACAGGCAGATGCGCTTCCGGCGGAAAAGAGTACTTCCATGAATTTATATTGGTAATTTTTAAAATTATTACGTAACGTATAATTTGAAGACACAGAATCTTTCGTTTCAAATATACAAAAAATCGTTTATATATCGTAAATCTTTTGCCAAACGACAATAGATACAAAATTTTTAAGATTAATTAAAAATACGTTATTTTAGACAAAAGAACCGGAGATATGGTAATATTATTAAACAACGAGGATTTGCATAGGATTTTCAAGGGAAAGGAATATTCACATAGCTTACCCATAGGTAGGGTGAGAGTACACGATTTTTCATACAATGACGGTAAGCTTTCTTTACTGTTGGACTATCCCATGAACCAAAATATCCGCTGCGAACTTGATAATTTCACTATAAAGGGCGGTTTCCTTTTCTGCCGTTGTGAAATTTACAGCAGGCTGACAAAATTAATCGTAAGTCTGTTAACTAAGTATGTTTCTTTACCAGGAAACACTTTTGAACTGCACTACCCCGAACTGCGCATTAACATTTCTACTCTGAACCTGCCGGTTACCATTCAGTCTATTGAATGCCTGCCGGATGAAATAAGGATAACAGGGATTTCCCGGATTTAATGGGAAAATCTAAACCGGAATCAATATAATGTATAAACGCTAAAACTCACTATTTTTTAAGCCGGCACTGTGAGGTTTGTACCGTTGGATGCAGGGGCATTTTTATTAAAAATTATTCTTTTTTTCCACTTGTAAAATATCGGGATAAAATGTATATTATTTTAATAAAAATACGCAGTTTTAATGTTAACATCATTGAAAAACAAGAGATTGTATCATGAATAATTACATTAAGCTGAAACAGCCGCTTCCCGTACGAACCGAGGACGGGACAATAGTACGAGTCTACGGTATTTGTTTGAAAGAGTACAGTGAGAAAGTAGATGAATATCAAGAGTGTTGGGATACAGGCATATCATGCGATTTACCGCCTCCACCTCCGCCACCGCACCATATAACAGTCTGTTTGGAAAGAAAAAACAACAACGATAAAACATGGCATTTTTGCCCGGAAGAAAAATAAAATTATGGAAGAATTTCTTAAAGAACTGAACTATAGAGATTTTCAGCAGGCTTTATGCATTATAACAATTATATTCGCATTGTTTTCCGTTTCAATAATCAGGAATAGAACAGCGAATTACAATGCAGGGCTGATCCTGGCTATATCCCTGATTTATGTATTAAATGCCTCAAAATGGTACTCAGCGTTAGGCGTATTTTTAACATTTATACTTATAGGTGATTCATCTTATAGAAGCAGGATCAAATATGTTTACCTGTTATTCATTCCCTTAGCTATTTTTCTCGAATTAGCATTTATCTCCTGGCCGGCCTACATTTTACTTTTCTTTGTGGTGTGTGTAATAAGTTCAAGTTTAGCGTATTTCAGTACAAGAGCCATTCTACTCCCTCTTTTCACTTTTTTTCTTGGATTATGTTTCTGGCAATTCGAGATTACTTTCTGCCTGATACTGATCCTTATGTATTTAGTTTTATTTACCGTAAACGCTCAATTAGAAATAAATAAAAAGCTCGAGGAAGCAATCAGTATAGCTGAGCGGTTATATAAGGAGAGTACTATGTTAGCTCAGCATGAACTAAGAAACAAACTTCAGCCTATCCGCTTTAGTGCCGAGAAAATTAAGGAGATTGCCGAACAAAAAAAATATACGGATATTAAAAATGTCGTTGAAAATCAATGCAAGAATATCCTCAAATTGGTTGGATTTCTTAAAAGATTAAAGAAAATCCAGGACCTGGAAAGAGGTAAGTATGAATTAAATAAGTCGAAAGAACCTCTCAACTGTATAGTTGAAGATATCATAAAAGATTATACATTATTTGCAAGTGAGAAGAATGCAAGAATTGAATATACTAATAAAGCCGCTCATACGATTGTACTAATTGATAAAACCCTTATTTCGGGAGTGTATGAAAACCTTCTAAAGAATGCTGTTGAACATGTTGACGGTGCTGAAAACGAAGTTATTACCGTCACTATGTATAATAGGAAAGGTAAGCTGATAACAGAGATTAATAACAGAGGAGAGCCGATTGATGAGGATAAGCTGAAGAATTTTTTTCACAAATTCAACTCTACCAAACCGGGTGGATCCGGACTTGGAACATCATATTCCTTTAATGTTGTTAAAGCACATGGTGGAAATGTTTTCGTGAGTTCTAATAAAGAGAATGGTACAACGGTAACTACGGAGTTCAAATATGTCTAAAGTTTATACCTGAATTATGTTAATGATAAATTCAGCCGGTAATCAGTGCTTGATAGGATATTAAGGGAATATTCGGATTTGACAGAAAATATCAAAGTCTACAATCTATGAAAATACTCTTGATTGATTATGGGGCTGAAATCTTAGAAAAGTTTAACTGATTTTTTAAATGTCAGCAGGCACGATTGGAAAGCATTTATAGAACCGAATGAGGCAATTGATACGTAAAAGAAGGAAAAGTTCGACGTGGTAATAGCGGATTATAAAATGCCTTTAAAGAAAGGGATTGAAATTGTGCAGGCTATTCGACAACAAAATCAACGTGCACATTTCATTATTATGTCGGTATGGGATCCTTCGAAGATATTTAATAATATAATAAAAAACCAGCTATACTTTATTATCTTCTAAAGAATCAATGAAAGTATTGTCAAAAATTGAGGAAGATAAATCCGGCGACACTTAATAGCTTTTGTGTAACAATAAGTTAATTTCTTTTAATATTTCTTCCATTGCCACAGGTTTAAAAAGCATTTTATCAGCACCTTTGCTGTATGCTTTATTTACAGTAGCAGGATCATCATATGCAGTGAGTACAATAATTTTGATGTTTTGTGTTAACGGATCATTTTTTATCCTTTCACATACCTCAAATCCGTTTACATTCGGCATCATAAGATCCAGTATTAAAACATCAGGTTTAATCTGCATCACCTTTATTCCGGCTTCATAACCATTTTTGGCAATAGTTACATCAAAATTATAACGGTCATCGGACAGAAACGATATCAAATGTTCCCGCACTTCCGTATCATCATCCACAATTAATATCTTCTTTCTGATAGGTCCGAGTCTTTCAGGAATCGGAATATTATGCCTTTCCATGAAATCAAAAAGGTTTTCCCTTATGATTCGATGGTGACCGCCCGGGGTCTTATACGACTTAAGTTTGCCGGCTTTAATCCACCTTGCAATAGACGTCATAGTCGTATTGCAATAAGCAGCAGCTTCAAATGTTGTAAAGGTGTTTTTCATAATAGTATCTTAAATTTTTAAAATGTTAATTATATAATATTAGTTAATTACAGAATAGACATGCTATGGTATATATTTATGAATAATCAGTGTAATTTTTCAAATTCAGACGTATTAATAAAACCATTATGTTATAATATACAAATAATTTTTTAATTAATCAACAAAAAATACAAACTCAAGTGATTTTATAAAAAAAATATTATCTTTTCTATTTTTAGATGCCTCCCCGGTAATTCCCGATACAATACTAAAGGTCACATTTTGTTCTTGTTTATTCTCCAAATTTACTAAATGCACTTATAATGAATAAAATATTTGTTCACAGGTTAAGATTGCGGATAAACAGATATTAAATTATTAGCTCTTCCCTATCTAATTTCCTGTAACAATATCTTTAATTGTCATTGTAATTAACAATAAAATAATAATGGATTTTATCAAATACAAGAAAAATTTTGTATTATTATCGGAATATTACTTTTAGCACCGTAAAATATTTTCAATTTATCTGACTGATAACGTGGTTTTTCTTTCAGTAATATATAAAAATTAAATAAGATATGCAAAATAAATCTTTTATTTCATACATGATGAACAAAATAATAAATTCTGAATTACTAAACAAAAATCCAATATCCGGTGATTATTAGCATAAGAGTATAGAGAAATAAGTATAATGTCTTTCAATCAGTAAGAACGAAGAGTGAAATAATTATTATCATATTCTATGGGAATTCCGTACCGGACTTGCCCAGTCCCGAAGTGGTGGAGCCCCGTAAAAACGTAATGAATTTAAGATAATATTTCAAGACCGATAAGTGAGATGCTCTGCGGAGTTCTCTAAGGGATTTATCTCCTGCAGGCAATAAGTTCCACAATAATTTCAAAACAATGAAAAATACGTTCATACAAATCAACATCCAGAGTGATATGCGGGAACGGTTTTTGTGAAAATACAGCAAAAGACTCCTGTTTCGGTGATAATACACAGCCGGATTGTCCGGTGTTTCGCCGTGTCTTCCGTGATGTACGAGTGTGATATTGGAAAGAATAACATTTCGATATCCAGACTTATGCAGCCGGTAGAATACGTCGGCTTCCTCGTGATAAAGAAAATAGTCCGGGTCAAATCCTCCGATTGAAAGCAGTACTTCGCGGTTTACGACAAAGAACGCGCCGCAGATAACCTCCACTTCGATGTCTTTCCTGCTTTTCACCTCCTTTTTTTCCCGCTTGAGGCGGATCTGCCTCCGGCTGGTTACAGATTCGGCGTTTATCAGCCGGTTCACACCGGTAAAATACGCAAGACGACCACACAGCGTTGGAAATTTGAAAAAACTTCGCTGCGGTCTGCCGTCCGGTAAAATTAGCATACACCCTACAGCGCCGGTATGCGAATGGGTTTTTATGTACTCGACAGCAGGAGAGATAATGTCCTCAGTCAATTCCGTATCGGAGTTCATAACCGCGCAGAAACTGCCGTGCGCTTTATCGACGCCCTGGTTAATTGCCCGCGCATAGCCGGTGTTATCCTCATTTTCGATAAGAACAGCTTCAGGGAACTCCTCCCGTACAATTCGTACGCTGTCATCGTTTGAAGCGTTGTCGACGACAATAACCTCGAAATTTAGACCGGAGACATGGTTATAAATTGATTGAAGGCACGCACGCAGCAGTTCGGCAGTGTTAAAACTTACAATTATGATTGATAGATCAATTCTGCTTATTAAACCTGAATTATTCATTAAGTTGTATTTTTTGCAGGATTTACAGGATAAACAAGATATTATGTCCAGTTTATCCTGTAAATCCTTTCCAAATAAGTATAAAAGCTTTTTGTTAGAGTCTTCTAAAATACTTTATTTCTGAAAATCCCCGAGTACTCGGAGTATAAATTAGTTAGATTAAAAAACTTATACACAATCATCCTATTCATTTTCTATTATTAGTAATTCCTGTTAAATTAACAGCTTATAACGTTAATTTAGAAGATTTATGAATTACTAAAGGTAGCTATTTGTAAACAAAAACTCAGACGAATCGACGTAATTTTTAGATAATGTCGCAAAGGGGGGATTTAATTAGCTATAACCGCTTCCGATTAAGGTATGTTTTGTTAACCAATACAGTTTACGTTTTTC
>LJUD01000006.1 GCA_001304035.1 bacterium SM23_31
CAACCATAATAATCGACTCATTGGAAGCGGCAACCACTATATCCATCGAGCTGTCGGTTAATTGTTGAAATGTCGGATTAACAATCAAATTACCATTAAGCTTGCCGACCCGAACAGCGCCTATGGGGGTATCGTACGGAATATCGGAAATTGCCATTGCCGCTGATGCGCCCATTATACCGAGAATATCGGAATCATTTTCCTGGTCCGAAGACAGGGCGATAACCGAGATCAATGTCTCATAATTAAAATCCTTATTAAACAGAGTACGAATTGGTCGGTCGATTAAGCGTGCGCTTAATGTTTCTTTTTCAGTTGGTCTTCCTTCCCGCTTAAAGAACCCGCCGGGGATTTTACCTGCGGCATACGTTTTCTCCCGGTAATCAACCGTAAGAGGGACAAAATCCATTTTCTCTGTTGGTTCTTTTTTCGCAACGACAGCTACAAATACAACAGTTTCACCATATTGAATCCAGATAGAACCGTCTGCCTGTTTTGCCACTTTACCCGTTTCCAGGGAAAAAATCCGCCCTCCGATTTCAACTTCTTTTTTTACCACCATCTTTATACCATCCTATATTATTTAATATTAACTCATTTTTCAAGCAGTCCATTTACAGGCACAACTATCAGAGGATATAATCCTGACCGCACCATGTACAATTGATTTTTTATTACATTATAAAAATATCTATGTCTGCCTATTGCCTTTCCTATTTGTACGTGTGCAACTTCCACACCGTTAGATAACATCACAAAATCCCCCACCGGCGGATCCAGACCATATTGTTTAAAATTCTTCACGTTATCGATAAAATCTTCGGCAAGTGTCCAAAATATATCTTTAATTATACCGTTGATTTTTTGAAATTGTGCCTTTTGTCTTTTCGGGGCAGTCATATACCATAATCCTGTAGAATCTTCTTTATGAAATACGTACAAAGAATCGGCATACGTAATCTTCAAAACATCTATTATATCTATATCGTAATCGACTATTTTTTTATCCCTCAAATTAGTCAGATTGGGAGTTAATTGCATAACCGTGTTTGAATCTACCTCAAAAATAGGATTTTTTTCTATATCACGCGTGAAAAAATTTCCGGCATTGAAATTTCCGAAGAACAGTGTCTTTTTCGTGTGCTTCAAACCATCAAAAATTTCAATCCAATTTTCAGGTTCTTGCAAGCCGTATTTTTCCAAATTTGTAGAATTCTCATCCACAAAATTAGTTATCTTCGCCACTAAAACTCTGTTAAGCATAAGCTCAATAACATTTTTATCCGCCGGCCAATCAATGGGTTTTGTAACATGCCAGTTGTTGTCATCTTTTTTTTCAATAATAATCTCTTTGTCTTTCTTATGAAAAACGATTTTATTAGTATTGTCTTTTTCAAAATCGAGTATAGTCTTATCCCTGAAATACAGCACCGGCGCCATAACTCTATCTTTGAGCATTAAAGCTGTCAGAAAAACATTCGACTGCTCAGGAAATCTGGCATAAACATGGCTTTCTGTCGGATTATTCGCTCCAATCAGTACAGAATATTCATTTCCGCCGGTCACCGTAACGGTCAACTTTATCTCATTTGAGCCAAGTCCGAATCTTTCAATATTTTCAGCATTTTCAGCTACCGTTAAATCGATTTTCGCCTTGCGAAACGTATCAATGAGTTCTTCAATATTAAAGTCATCGCCTTTGTATATAACCGGCAGGTTGACCATCCATCCATCATCCAGTTTTATACATTCAATGGTCGTATCTGCACGAATAATCTGTAACTTAACAATATCGTAGTTTTCAAAAAGATATAACCTGTCTCTCTCCTCCTCTACTCTTTTACGCCCGGCTTCACCGAGAATTTCATAAAAATAGACATATGCCCCGAAAGCGAGAAAAATAAGCACAACAATATATGTGTTTCTGAATCTCATTATATTCTCTTATATCCTAAAAAACATCGTATTCGCCGTATTATCATATTACAGGCTTCTCCTGCGGAAGAATACGCTGAGACCGAAAATGAGTACGATACCGGGTATTATAAATACTGTCAGATAAAGAATAAATTTTGCCTCTTTTGCACTCATCTGGACTCTTCTGTTTGCGGGGTCCTTTGGCGGTATTGCCACAAGGTCTTCTTCTTCCGCAAGCCAGTTTAATGCTCCTAAAAACAAATCACCGTTTGGAGTTCGGGCATACTGATTCGTGGAAAAGTCAGAATCTCCAAAAACCACCATGGCGCCTTTTTGGGAAGAAGCACTGATAAAAGGAGAAACGCCGGGGGATTTAATAACTACTACAGCCACTGTTACCGGTCCTTGCAAATCTTTTTCTTTATTAAACTCAGCATCCAATTGCTCATCAGGATTATTTGGGTCCGACTGAAAATCGACTTCCCCCCAGCTTTGAGAGGTTGTTCTGCAAAGGTAATCTACAGAAACGCCGGCAGGCAATTCACCTAACTTCGGCGTAATAGAGCGTACCAAACGGTATAATGTACCATCGGTAAAATTCATAGTAATCGGATGATACTGGTTGTATTCGGTAACATATGGAGCTGCAATACTATACCCATATTGCTGACCTGTACGGGAAGGGTCAACAACAAGGTCATTTCCAACGGTTATACCCCATTTATCAAAAAATTTTGGCATCCCCGGTGAGGGAGCAGGGTCTAAGAGAAAAAATACTTTACCGCCCCTGTTGATGTAGGCATCGATTGAATCCAGCTCAGTTTTATACAATTCCGATTCCGGACCGTTTATTACAAGCACAGCACAATCTTCCGGGACGGATTTTTCCAGTATAAGATTTATAGCTTTCACTTCATAATTCATTGCAACTAATACTTCTTTCATAAGAACTACACCGTCGGCTTCAAAATTTTCGATATCACGCTCTCCATGACCAGTCATAAAGTAAATAACTTTGTTGCCTTTCCTCGTGACTTTTATGAGCGCATTGGTTAACTGCTGCTCATTAAGACCAAAAATTCTCTCCAATTTACCCGCAGATTCAAGAATAACTGTTTGGGACATACTTACACCGTAGTTACGTGCAATTTCGGGACTTCTGTCGGGATCGTAAAAACTGTATTTCAATTTGCTTGAGTAATGTTGATACTCGCTTATGAAATTTGTAATTCCACTCCTTTCGGATGATGGAAAAAACACGATAATCTTGACCTCTTTATCAAGATTTTGGAGGACTTTTATCGTTTGTTCGGCAAGGGAATATTGTTTGTTTGCTGTTAAATCAATACGAAAACTATGCTTATTAAAAACATAATTTAACAATATCACTATACCGAAAAAGAAGACAGATGCAACAAACGCATTGCTGATATATTGCATTGCTCTTCTGCTGAAAAGATATTTGATATCCTGTATATTGTATATGCAATAGACAATTGTCAAAGGCAATCCTATCAGGAAAATTATAACCGTCGGAAAATCTAAAAATCCGGCGGCAAAGTAATTCACCACGCTTATTACTAATAAAATTAACCCGATAACACCACTTATAATTGTAATATTCTTGCTCATACTATTTATGACCTCCAACGCATGGATTCGAGGGAACGCTGTGTTAAATAAAAGCTCAATACAATGATACTCAGATAGTATAAAATATGCTTACTATCGAGAACACCATTAGTAAAATCGTAGAAATGACTGGGCAAAGAAATATAAGTTAATAAGGAACTTATTGCAGGCTGACCGATAATATCTGCCGGCCAGTCTATCATCCAGAGCAGAAGAAAAATACTTAAGCTCAGTGCAACGGCAATAAGCTGATTCTCTGTAAAAGACGAGACAAGCAATCCAATGGAGATTAAAACCGCTCCGATTAGCAATAATCCTAAATATCCGGTAAAAATAGGCAGGATTTCCGGCTCTCCGAATATAAACAATATTATACAATAGACTGATGTCGGTATCAGCATGATAACGTATAAAGCTAAGCCGGCAAGATACTTGCCCATTATCATCTGAAAAGTGGTAACAGGTGAAGTAAACAACAATTCTATTGTCATCATCTTTTTTTCTTCGGCAAAAAGCCGCATCGTTATCATAGCCAGCAATAAAAGCGATATAAAAGAAATACTTCTAAAAACCGGACTGATTACCGATTCATTGACATTAACCGGCGGAGGAGGCGTGCGATATATATTGGCTTCCATAATAGTACTATTTACCATAGTCAGAAAATAACCCAATGAGATATAGAACATAAAGCCGGTAACAATTAAAAATCCAACTATAATGCCGTACGCTAATGGTGAAACGAAGTAGGAACGAAGTTCTCTCTGTAATATTGCCCATATGTTATTCACTTATCATGCCTCCTTTTCGGTAAATGTTTCACCTGTCGTATATCGCATAAAAATTTCTTCAAGAGTCATACCAAGGGTTCGCATCTCATATAGGTCCCACTTGTTGTCTGCTATTATGCGTGCGAGGTTTTTTTTAATATCTGCTTTTACCTCAGTTTCCACAATGTATTTGAAACACCCATCCAATTCGTGTATTTCAATCTGAACATTTGCCACACCCGGAACGTTCCGGAGAGCATTTTTCACTTCTTCTCCGGGTCCTCCGATTTCTAACTGCAGTCTTTCTTTACCCTTGATTTTTTGAGTAAGATTTTCAGGTGTTCCCTGCGCAACAATCCATCCATTATTGATAATTATCACGCGTTCACAGGTCAATTTAACTTCCGGAAGAATATGAGTGCTTACAATGACCGTGTGTTCACCTGCGAGTCCCTTTATCAGCTCACGTACCTCGATAATTTGTTTAGGATCAAGCCCTGATGTGGGTTCATCCAGAATTAAAACGGGAGGATTATGTATCAACGCCTGCGCAAGACCGACCCTCTGCCGGTAACCTTTTGATAACCTTCCGCATATTCTGTCCCTGACATGCGTAATACTGGTTTTCTCCATTACCGCATCAATCCGCTTCGGAATGTCTTTCATTTTTATTCCTTTGATCCATGCGACAAATTCAAGGTAAGATTGAACACTCATTTCAGGATAAATGGGAGGACTTTCAGGCATATAACCGATATTGCGTCTTACATCGATGGATTGTTCTAAAATATCAAATCCCGCAACTGTAGCCGTTCCCTCGTTTGGAAGCAAAAAACATGTTAGAATTCGCATTGCTGTCGTTTTGCCTGCGGCATTCGGCCCTAAAAAACCGAGAATTTCACCCTTATTAACATCAAAACTGATACTAAACAGAACCTGTTTGCCTCCAAACTTCTTCGAGATATTCTTAGCACTAATCATTAAAGGCGCCCACCTTCTTTCAGCGAATATTTAATTCGGATTTCAAATTTCGATATTTTTCTATATCTTTGCGCATTAAATAAGAAAGCAACCGTTTCCGTCTGCCTACTAATTTCAAGAGACCTTTGCGGGAATGGTTGTCCTTGGGATGAAGTTTAAAATGTCCCGTAAGATGAGTTATTCTCGAACTAAGAATAGCGATCTGCACCTCTGTCGAGCCTGTATCTTTCTCGAATTTCCCAAACTTTTCCACTATTTCGGGAACTTTTTCTTTCATATACTCCATAGACGATCCTTTTTACATAGTTAATAACCTTCAACCGGATGTAGATTTTCAATCATGCAATTTACTGCTTTCTTTATTGATTTGGTTGCTTAAAAAATAATTGCGGGTAAAATCGATATCGGCATTTATTTGCTGCTTGAGTAATTCAAGAGAATCGAATTTTTTTTCTCCCCGGATTCTTTCTAAAAAATAAATGCCAACCTGCATATTATATATGTCCTTAATAAAATCTAAAATATTTACTTCAAGACTTTGTTCATTCTTGCCTAATGTAGGGCGGGTACCGATGTTCATTACGCCGTTATATTGTACACCGTTAATACCAACCCGGACAATATACACACCGTTTGCCGGAATACATTTATTTGGATGGTTGACCTGAATATTAGCCGTAGGATACTTCATCTTGTGCCCTATCCCGTCGCCGGGAACTACAATCCCTGTCAGGTGGTAGGAGTACCCTAAACATTCCGAAGCCTTACTTATTTCGCCCCGCAAGACAAACTCCCGGATTCGACTACTTGTAATTACACCCCATCGATTAGAAATGAAATCCTGGTTAATCAATTCAAAATAACACCTTTTTTTTAATTTACGAAGAAAATCGATGTTTCCTGCCCTATTGCGGCCAAAACCGTGATTGTGTCCGATTATCAGTTTTTGCATTCCGATAATCCCGCATAATATATCTCTAACATACGACTCAGGGGAAGTTTGCGAAAATTCCTCCGTAAACGGGATAATTACAACGCGGTCCGGTCCCAACTCCTTGAAAATTTCGATTTTTTCCTCTTTTGTTGTTAAAATCCATACCGGTTTACCGTTACGCTGTTTTACAATCAATCTTGGATGAGGTTCAAAAGTAACAATTGTCGAAGGCACCCTTAAATCTTTCGCCTGTTCAATTACCCGTTGTATAATTTTCTGATGAGCAAGATGTACACCATCAAATGTACCAACTGAAATTACTCCATCCGGAATCGTTATACAATCTTTCAAATCAATAATTACTTCCATATCAATTCTTGATTAATTCCCTTGTTTTTTCCGGCAAATTTTCCCAGGAGACCGCATCATCAATATGATATTCACCGATACGCATTCTGGTAAGTGCACTTAATATTGCACCGCACCCGAGAACTTGACCCAGGTCGTGAGCAATACTCCTAACATATGTTCCACGCGAACACACTATCCGGATTATTGCCTCAGGTGCGTGAAAAGAATTTAATTTTATTTCATATATATGTACCGGTCTGCAGTCCGGTAAAATTATTATACCATTACGTGCATATGAATAGCGAGGTTTGCCTTTGTATTTAAGTGCGGAAAATCTGGGCGGTACTTGTTGGATAATGCCTTTAAATCGTGTTAATGCTTGAGTAATTAACTTTTCTGTTAGTTTTCCTATGGAATTCTGTTCTAAAATGTTTCCTGTATTGTCATATGTATCAGTAATTAGACCAAACCGCACTGTGCCAATGTATTCTTTTTCCAAACTCATCAAGCTTTCTACCTGCTTGGTTGCCTTCCCCATAACAATAAGTAACACACCGGAGGCTTCGGGATCAAGAGTACCGGCATGACCTACTTTTTTTACTCCGGTAAGCCGCTTTATATAAGAAACTACTGCAAAAGAACTTTTACCCACAGGCTTGTTAACATTAAGAATAATACCGAAATCGTCCGTTTTATTGTGCATCTGGTTTTCCGGAATTTTTTTCATTTTGATGAATTTTAGCCAGGATCTCGTCTATACGAAATGCATGATCCAGAGTGGAGTCTTCCACAAATGCAAGCACCGGAATCTGACGTAAGTTTAACACTTGCCCTAATCGTTTTCGCAGGTTTTTTGTTTCACGTTTTAATATTGCAAATGATTTTTCTTTTGCCTTTTCCGAGCCGTACAAGCTGACGTTAACTTTTGCATATTTCAAATCATCGGAAAGGTCAACATGCATGATCGTAGCCATTCCGGGAAGCCTGCCTGCGATCTCCCGCTGGATAATCTGACTTAAGTTAACCTTAATAAGTCCGGCAACTCTCTGCTTTCGCTTATTCTGCACGTCATACCAACCTTACGTCCCAATGTGTAACAGTAATTCTAAGTTCTTCCGCAATAAACGATTCTAACCTTGCTAATATTGAATCAAGATGCGCCTTTTCAGTGCTGACTATTCCTATACCAAAAGCGGCACGCTGCCATTTGTCAAAAAAATCTACTTCTGCAACGGATACATTAAATTTACCGTGGATTTTTTGTTTTAAGCTGTTAAGAATCGAACGTTTCTCTTTTAAGGAGCCTGCTTGCGGAATATGCATTTCTAAATAAACTATACCTACAATCATTCCTATGGTAAGTATGAATTATTCAAGAATCCGTTTTACTTCAACAGTTTTATATGTTTCCAGGACGTCCCCGACCTTTATATCGCTAAAATTTTCAAGTTTAACACCACATTCAAATCCGGTTGCAACTTCCTTTGCATCATCCTTAAAACGTTTTAAAGAATCTATGATCCCGTCATAAATAGCGATTCCGTCTCGTACTAATCGTACTCTACTATTGCGATAAACCTTACCTGAAACAACATAGCATCCGGCAATTGTACCAACTTTCGGAATCTTGAAGGATTCCCGCACCTCAACCATAGCTTCGATTTCTTCTAAAATTTCAGGCTCTAACAGACCTTCCAGTGCTGCCTTGACATCTGAAATAGCATCATAAATGACATCGTACAGCTGAATTTCAACTTTTTCCCGAACCGCTACATCCCGTGCTTTTATATTTGGCCGGACATGAAACCCGATAATTACTGCTTGGGAAGCTGAAGCGAGAAGCACGTCATTTTCAGTTATAGCACCAATGCTCTTGTGAATTACTTTAACCTCGACTTCCGATGTGCTCAGTTTCAACAGCGAATCTTCGAGTGCTTCAACAGAGCCATCAGTATCACCTTTAATTATAACTAAGAGTTCTTTTATGGCTCCTAATTTAATCTGCTCGGAGATATCGTACAATGATTTAATAAGCGTTTTTCTGTGCTCCTGCTCTCTAATCAATTGTTGTCGTTTCAAGCTGAGTACTTTTGCTTCTTTTTCTGTCTCCATACCGATCAGGGGGTCACCTGCCTGCGGCATACCGGAAAATCCCAGAACCATAACCGGCGTCGACGGTGCCGCTAAAATAACCTTTTTGCTTCTTTCATTAAACATTGCTTTTACCCTACCGTAAAACTGTCCACATATAAAATGGTTTCCAACTTTCATCGAACCATTCTGGACTAATACAGAACAAACCGTTCCCCGCCCTTTTTCCAATCTCGATTCTATTACAACGCCTTTGGTTCTGCCTTTTGGATTAGCTTTTAAGTCTTGCAGTTCCGCTTGAAAGAGAATTGTTTCCAACAGGTCGTCTATTCCCTGCCCTGTTTTTGCAGACACCTCTACTGATTGATATTTACCGCCCCAGCTTTCGACTAAAACTTTATAATCAGCCAATTGTTTTTTTATTTTTTCCGGATCCGCTGCCGGTTTATCAATTTTGTTAATGGCAATAATTATCGGCACACCAGCCGCCTGGGCATGATTTAGAGCTTCCAGAGTTTGGGGCATGACGCTATCGTCTGCGGCAACAACAAGCACAACTATGTCTGTGACCTGCGCACCACGGGCACGCATTGCAGTAAAGGCTTCATGACCCGGTGTGTCAAGAAAAGTGATACTTTTATCACCAATCTGTACTTCGTATGCCCCGATATGCTGCGTAATCCCTCCTTTTTCACCGGCAACGACATTTGATTCGCGGATATAATCAAGGAGCGAGGTTTTTCCATGGTCTACATGACCCATAATTGTAACAACCGGCGACCTATTTTGCAAATTGTCACTATCTTCCTCCGTTACTTTGCCTATTTCGTCATATTCTTTCAACTCTCTTATTTCAAAACCGAATTCATCAGCTACCATTGTAATAGTGTCCATATCCAGACGCTGGTTAATAGAAACAATCAAACCGAGCTGCATACATTTCTTTATGACTTCATTGGTTTCGATCCCCATTAAACCGGCTAATTCAGCGACAGAAATATATTCAGTTGCATTAACAACATTTGATTCTTCAATTACCTCTTCTTCTTTGACCTTTTTTCTATGTTTCTTAATACGGCTGGGCACTTCCATCTTAGCTAAGGTTTCTTTGATAGAAGCTTCGACTTCCTTAATGTCTATCTTTCTCCTGCGTACACGTTTTCTCTTTTTGTGCTTTTTAACGACGGGTTTTTCTTCATCTTCGACTCCCACAAAGGTCTCTTTTTGTTTTTTCTCTCGAATCATATCGGTCAAACCAAGACCTTTTTTCGAGAGTTTACGATGCCTTTTCCTTTCATCTTTCTTTATTTTCTTTGCTTTTGTGTATTTTTCTTCAGGAAGTTTAATCGTGGCGATAGTATCCCCTACTTCATGACCGCCAATCTCATCACTGATCTGTTCAACCAAGAGTTCTGGTGGAGCTTTTTCCTTTTCAGTTACCGTTATTAAGCCCGGCTTAACATCAACGCTTTTTTCCTCGGGAGGTACAATCTCTTCAGTAATTTCTTCTTTTTGTTCTTTTTGAATAGTTTCCGGAGGTACTTCTTCCTTTATATCAATTTCTTGTTCCCGAACCGGGGCAGACTCTTCAGTAGTATCTACCTTCTCAGTAACTGCTTCCGGTTCCTTTTCCTCTATTTCTTTTTCAACTTTTTCTTTCTCCGATACTTCTTCGACAACTTCTTTTTCAGTGATATCTTTTTCTAAAAATTCATCGACCGTTATCTCCCCTGTCTTTTCTTCCGGCTTGAGTATTTCCACCGAATCCGGCGTTTCTTCAGAAATTACAGCGGCTCGCTGTAAAGAAGCTATTGCTTCAAGAATAGCCGGTTTTTTAGCCAGAACCGGTTTTTTCCTCCGGGCTTCTAATGTATCAGTTGCAACTTCGCCGATCTTTTCATCGACCTCACCACGTAATATTGCACGTTTTCGGCGTATATTTTCTTTTTTCTTAGCCAGAACCCTTTCATCGCTGAAATATTCCATGACTTTATCATACATTTCACCATCAATCGGGCTATTGACATTCCTCACCTCATACTCCGAATCCCGCAGAAAGGAGATTAACTCATCGGATGCAATATTTAATTCTTTCGCCAACTTAAATATGCGGATTTTTTTACTCAAACCTCTTAATTCTCCTCTTCATAATAGGAATTCATAATTGCAATAATTTTTTTTGCAGTTTTACTTCCTATTCCAGGAATGTTCATGATTTTTTCAATACCGGCATCCAGCACATCTTCCGCAGTTTCAAATCCATTGCTAATCAGTTTTTGCCTGATTTTTTCGGTCAATCCTTCGACTATCGCAACGTCTATTGACTCTTCTTCTTTTTCCTGAAGCTCCGATTCTCTGATAATTTCCAGTTCATAGCCGGTAAGTCTCGAAGCAAGCCGCAGGTTTTGCCCCCCTCTTCCATAAGCCAAAGCGACCTCTTCGTCTTCGATTGTAACTTTTGCTTTTTTGTTTTCTTCATCAAACTCTACAGATTTCGGTTTGCAAGGACTTAATGCTCTGGTAATAAATATTTTTGGATCAGAACTGTAACTAATAATATCGATTTTTTCATTATTTAACTCTTTAACAATTGCCTGAATGCGAACACCTTTCATTCCCACACAAGCGCCCACAGGGTCGATCCGTTTATCGTTTGATTCAACAGCAATTTTTGTCCGGTCGCCGGCTTCACGCTCGACACTCTTAATTTCTATAATTCCATCGTAAATTTCAGGGACTTCAATTTCAAAAAGATGTATTAAGAATCCCGGGTCTTTTCTTGATACAACGATTTCCGGCCCTCGAGCCGTCCTGACAACTTCTTTAATTATTGCCCGGATACTATCACCGCGGCGGTATCTTTCATTGCTAATCTGCTCCCGTTTCGGCAGCACAACTTCTGTTTTATCTAAGCTGATTATTATTTCAGATTTATTTATCTGAGTAATATCACCGATAACTATTTCGCCGACACGGTTTTTATATTCCTCAAAGATAACTTCTTTTTCAGCTTCTTTAATTTTCTGACTGAGATTCTGCTTTGCCGAAATAATAAGCCGGCGCCCAAAACTTGCAGGGTCAATAATTTCTACAAATTCGTCACCCAGCTCAAGGTCAGGTTCATACTTTTGCGCTTCCTCCGAAGAAATTTCCGTTATAGGGTCTGTTACCTCTTCAACAATTTTTTTCTCCTGATAAATTTCGATTTCACCTTTATCTATATTAACAATTACATCAAAATTGTCAGATGAACCATATTTTTTCTTAATCATCATCATGAAAATATTTTCTATGATTTCGCCTAATAAATCGCGCTCAATGTTTTTATCCTTCGCTATTTCTTTAAAGGCTTCGACAATTTCTTGATTCATATCTTTTTAATTCTCCAATAAGGCTCTTTTGCGAAAAATTATAATCTACCAAGGTAATATGATTTTACCTTCAAGAATATTTTCTATCGGGATTTTCTTCTTCCCCTGTACTCCTTCAATTACAAGTTCTCTTTCATTTACAGAAATAACTTCCCCTTCAAGGATTTCAGGCTTGCTGTTTGCTTTTAATGTAATACTGACACGGCGTGATATATTCCGTCTAAAATCTTTACAGGTTACCAGCGGGCGATCCAAGCCGGGCGAGGAAACCTCAAGCCTGTAATCTCTATCAAAAAGGTCATATTTAAATATTATGTCGTTAACGAGCCGGGATATTTCTGTACAATTTTCAAGCGTGACACCGCCGTCTATATCAATGAATACTCTTATAATATCAAATTTACTGCGTTTATCCTTCCTCAGTTCTACGACTTCAAAACCGTTCGCTTCTATCACTTCACTGATTGTATTTTCCCACGATTTGCATTGCATAATATTATCTTATTTTAACTTACTAATACTAAAAAAGTGGGCAAAAACCCACTTCAAACGTACAATATATCAAATATTTTTTCAGATTGCAATAAAAAAATTACTAAAAAACAGCCCTCGCCGGAGAGTTAGCACTATTCAGAGGGGCAATGCAAGGGAGAAACGGTATTTACCCGGTTGAGCTTTGGCTTCAGCAGTGGTTCGCCCGGGGTGTGCGAGTGAGGCAGCACCAAAAGCTTCGTCCCGATACTTTAAATCAATCTACAAAATTTTACTGCGAAGAAATACTAACCGGTATCGACACAAAATACACCGGTAAAGCTTCAATAAACGTAATATCACAATATCACTTTTAGCCTGCCTGCTACCCATATAGTACTTGACAATATCCAAAAAAATACCTTTATTCATATACCTTAGAATACATACTGTGCCGGGGTTGAGCCTTTTATTACATAGATAAGCACATTTTTTAAATATTCACTTAGATTTGTACATTTTTGTTGATTTTTTCCCGAAATTTCATAATAATTTACGTATTGCGTTTCAAAAGAATTATTTATAAATACTAAAATGCTAAATAAATTAGATAATTTTACAAAAAAGACCCATCTGTGTAATTTTACACTGGAGGAATTGATCAGTTATATTAATAATATTGGTGAAAAACCGTATCGCGCCCGACAGATTTTTGAGTGGATTCACCGGCATCATGTCAGCAATTTTTCAGAGATGACAAACTTGCCGAAAGTATTACAACACCGTCTTGCTAAAATTGCCTCTGTTTCCTGTTTAAGCATAACCGAAGAACTATATCAAGACAGTGTTCGAAAATTTTTATTTATGCTTTCTGATGGTCTTTACATAGAAACAGTATTTCTACCGGAAAATTCACGAAAGACGATATGTGTTTCCTCCCAGGTCGGATGTGCTTTAAAATGTACATTTTGTGCCACGGGATTGATGGGTTTTTCACGCAACTTAACCGCCGGAGAAATAGTAGACCAACTCCTGACGGTATCACGCATCACCGGTGAAAAAATGACCAATGTTGTATTTATGGGTATGGGTGAGCCCTTTCTTAATTACGAAAACGTGATTAAAGCTGCCGGTATTATTAATGATAAACGCGGTTACGGGATCGGTGCGCGCCATATTACTATTTCAACGGTAGGATTGGTTGATAAAATCGTGCGTTTTCTTGCCGAAGGTCATAAATTTAAATTAGCTGTTTCGATAAATGCCGGAAGCGAAGCCGTAAGGCGAACACTTATGCCGATATCAAAAAAGTTCCCCCTTGAAGACCTTAAAAAGGTAATTTCTACTGCACTAAGAGGGAATTCCCGGCTAATGACACTGGAATATGTCTTACTCAAAGATGTGAATGATTCCGATAGCGAAATTGAAGCACTCACTGCTTTTATAAAATCACTGCCGGTTAAAATTAACCTTATTCCTTTAAATTCCATCAATGCGGAGTATAAACCGCCATCAGAGCATAGAATACGGGAGATTTATCAGAAAATACGGTCGTCGGGAATACAGGTTAACGTACGAAAAAGCCTCGGCAATAATATTAAAGCGGCATGCGGGCAGCTCTTCGTAAAAAATAACGGCAAAAAAATATAATTATTATTTTGAATAAAAATTGAATATTTGTATTTTTACTTTACATGATGCATGTATAAAATATAAAGCACTGATTGCAGAGTATAAAAAGAAGGTACATGACAAAGCTTTTTCTGCAGAAATCGCAAAGATTTTCTTATGTTTTAATCTGAAAAAATTTTAAAATTACTTATTCCGTTTTATCTTTGGATATCATAATGGAGGGATATATAACAATAGCTGTTCTCGGAGCGCTTGTGGCTCTGGATACCACTGTTGCCGGGCAGTTTATGGTTTCTCAGCCCCTGATCTCAGCAACACTTGCGGGTTACTTGTTCGGGGATATGGAATCCGGAATGTATATTGGTGCAATAATGCAGCTGATGTGGTTGAAACTTATACCGGCAGGAGGTTCAATTTTTCTTAACGGAAATCTTGGAACGTTAGCCGCCATTTCCGTCCTCGAGTTAAGCGTTAATGAATTTAAATATTCCATAGAGTCGCTGCGTTTCACTGTAATTGTGTATGGTATTGTAACAAGTTATATCTTTGGATATTTCACGATGAGCCAGCGTTTTATTAATCAATTTCTTATTCGTATTGCACATAATGCGGTTTATAAAAATCGTATTTTCCGGTTTCAATTAGCGCATATTCTGGGTGTAATCACAACGGGAATCGCCGGAATGCTGATATCCGTTATATTTGCCCTGGCAGGAAAATGGCTGCTGCTTCGCCTGCCGCCGGTATATTTTACTTCGTCGGAATCCTTTTTTCAATATGGTCTATACGCATTTTTAGGAATTGGAATCGGCACGGTACTTTCGATGCACTGGGCTCGTAAAGCCTGGTATTATCCGGTAATCGGCGTAGGTGCAGGATGTGTAGTTATGCTATTATCGTAACGGGATTATGATGGATAATAAAGTTATACATAGAAACGAAAACTTGATTATAAATCCGCCTCCCGATTCTTTGCGTACTTTCGATTTAGTGCGAATTTTCTTACGGAGCTTTTTCATTCAGGCAACATTTACCATGAAAGAAAAATTATCTGTCGGTTTCGGATTTGCGCTTCTTCCGGGCATTAAGCGAATTTCCAGAAATCATGAACACATGCAGCAATTGTTAAAGCGCCATTCTGAATATTATAATTCTCATCCATTTATGACATCCTTTATTCTTGGCTCGGTACTCCGTCTGGAGGAAAATGCGACTAATAATTCACCAAATCCATATAAAGATATTGAAATTATTAAGACACACCTCGCAGGAGTGCTTGGATCATTAGGAGACCGCCTGTTCTGGAAATTTCTTAAACCGTTTGCTTCCATTGTAGCTCTGATTATGATATTCATATTAAGTGAATTTTATCCGTGGAACATTTTCATAAGTATAATCTGTTTTTTATTAGTATTCAATGTTTTGCACCTGTTTTACCGCTTGTGGGGTATTATACATGGCTACCGTGCGGGCACTGCGGTAATTCACAGCAAAAGTATACAACTTATCGAACATTTGAATTTCCGGCTTGCTTGTTTTGCGCTTGGATTCATAGGATTATTGAGCATTTTGGAACTCAGACTTGTATATAAGGAGGATATCTTCGGGATAATAATTTTTATAGCAGCGTCGGCAACAGCGTTTTTACTTAATTATAAGAAAAATTCGCCGGGTCTCGGTATAATTGTCGGTCTTGCCGTTTCTTTTGTTATTTATTCATTATTTCACTTAACCGGATATTAATATATGGTTGAAAAAACGATACATATACAGAACAGCATGGGACTTCATGCACGCCCGGCTGCACGGTTTGTTAAAATTGCATCTAAGTATCCCTGTCACATCGAAATAACTAAAGATGATTTGACCGTAGATGGTAAAAGTATACTTGGCGTTATGTCACTTGCTGCGGAAAAGGGAAGTGTTGTAACGATACGGGCAGACGGAGATAAAGAGCAGGAAGCTGTGGAAAGTCTTATTATATTATTGAATGAGATATATGATGAAGAAGAAATCCAAAAATAAAAGCAACTGCCAAGAAGTAATCTTAAAGGGACAGCCTATTTCTCCCGGTATCGCCATCGGTAAAGCGTTTATTCTTGACGAGGATTACATTGAAACGCCGAAGGAACGGATTCCGGTGCACAAAATCCAAGACCAGATAGATAAATTTAAACAGGCTATCCACGATACGACACATGACCTGCAGACCATTATTGATCAGGTAGGCATGCGTGTCAGCGCACATAAACGGGAAATTTTCGATGCCCACATGATGATTCTCGAAGACTCTCAAATCATTGATCAGACAATTTCAGAAATAAAAAATAAACAAATAAATGCCGACTACGCTTATTTCAATATTATGCGCAACTATCAGCGCGCACTTAGTGCCTCGAGTGATTCGTATCTAAAGGAGCGTGCAACAGACATCAGAGATTTAAAAAGACGTGTAATTAGAAGAATCCAAGGTATACATCGAGAACAAACGGGTAATCTTAAAGATACAATCGTTATTTCACACGAGCTGAATCTCTTTGATATTTATGCTTTAACGAATAACAAAGTTGCGGGCATTGTAATGCAAGGCGGCGGAAGAACCACTCACACCACAATTATAATTAGAGCACTTGAACTGCCGGCAATTATTGGTGTGCCGCGTATTTTACAAAAAATAAAAACGGATGATATGCTTGTTGCAAATGGATTAACCGGAGAAATTATACTAAATCCTGAACAAAAAACATTAAAAAAATGCATTAAAAAACGAAATAATTTCAAAAAGTATGAACAGCAGTATTTAAGGGTAGCGGGAGTCCCCTCTGTAACTCTCGATAAAAATAAGTTTGTCGTAAGCGCTAATATTGAGTTAAGTGATGAAGTAGATTCCGTTATTGCTCACGGCGAGCTCGGCATAGGGCTATTCAGAACAGAATACATATTTATGTCGGAAGACAAACTTCCCACTGAAGAGGAACAGTATGAAAAGTATATGACGGTGGTAAAAAAAATATACCCTCTGCCTGTAACTATAAGAACGTTTGACCTTGGCGGAGATAAAATAGCACCCTTCGTTGAGACGGAATCGGAAAAAAATCCGTTTTTAGGATGGCGTGCAATCCGCATGTGCCTCGATATGCCGGACATTTTCAAAAAACAGCTAAGGGCAATATTAAGAGCGAGTGTACTGGGGAATGTAAAACTTATGCTCCCTCTAATAACATCCATCGAAGAAATCTACGCAACAAAATTGCTCATCGAGGAGGTCAAAACTGAACTAAAAAGCCAAAATATCGACTTTGACCCGCACATTCCAACCGGGATCATGATAGAAGTCCCTTCCGCAGTAATGCTTGCAGACCGACTTGCTAAAGAGGTGGATTTTTTCTCAATCGGCACAAATGACCTTGTTCAATATGTGCTGGCGGTTGACCGGGGTAATGCAAGAGTAGCAAATCTCTATAATTTCTTCCATCCTGCGGTACTCCGTATGATAAAATCAACTCTTAAAGCAGCAAAAAAGCAGAACATTCCGGTTAGTATGTGTGGTGAAATGGCAGGAGAGCCGCTGGCAGTACCTCTTTTATTTGGATTAGGCATCTCAGAATTCAGCGTAAGTCCGGTCATGTTGTTAAAGATCAAGCAGATCCTCCGCTCCATTAAATTTTTCGAAGCCGAAAAAATCAGCCGGCACTGTATGCGGTTGCATACTACGGATGAAATTGAACGATATTTACGGGGCGTTATGGATAAGATGTTTCCCCGTATGGATGAAGATAATTTCTTCAAACGATCATATAAATGAACAGGTTTTGGTTAATAATGTAAAATATTAATTTGTTTATTCAATAAAAAATCTACCCAAATATGTTCAGCTAAATTTTAAATACGGGAATGCAACGTGAATATTAACCGGGCTGTAAAGACAATAGACAAATCCAATTACATACGTTTTTTAGTAGAATTCCCCGATCAATTACGAGACGCTCTCGCAATTGAAATACCCGGAACTGCGAAACAAAAAACCGACATACACAATATCGTTGTAGCCGGCATGGGCGGATCTGCTATCGGCGGTGAGCTGGTTCAATCGATTTACTATGACGAAATTCCGGTACCACTGCAAATAGTGAGAGATTACAATCTTCCATCGTTCGTAAACCGGTCATCACTCGTCATTGTTTCCAGCTATTCGGGCAATACCGAAGAGACACTTTCAGCGTACGGACAGGCTCTGCAAACCGGCGCCGCTGTTATCTGTATTACTACGGGAGGGATGCTGGCACAGAATGCCGAACGTGACGGAATTCCCGTTGTGTTTCTGCCGAAGGGATACCAGCCGCGTGCCGCAGTCGGATTCTCCGCTATACCGCTTCTTAGAATTTTGAACGGATACGGTTTATTATCCGAAAAAATCTCCGGGATAGACGAAACTATTAATTGTCTACGCAATTTAAACAGAAAATATTCACCGGAAAACGGTGAACAATCGGGACCTTTTAAACTTGCCCGACGAATCAAAGGGAAAATTCCTGTAATTTATACCGGTTCTCCCCCTTTTTATGTTCTCGGCACTAGATGGAGGTGTCAACTCAATGAAAACGCGCAAATATTGGCATATAGTAATACTATTCCCGAATTAAATCACAATGAAATCATGGGCTGGGACAAAGAAGCCTCAAATGTCGGAGTGGTATTTGTAATATTTTTGCGTGATAAAGAAGAATCAACGGCTATTGCCCGCAGGATGGATATAACGCAAGAGATCATTCGCAAACATTCAGGTGAGTTTGCAGAGGTCCGGAGCACGGGTAAATCTGTTTTTGCAAAAGTTTTTTCATTACTGTATTACGGCGATTATACAAGCTATTACCTTGCTCTAATCAATCAAAAAGACCCATCGGATATAGAAAACATAAATTATCTCAAAAGCAAATTGCAAAAATTGTAATTGTTTTTTATAATTTTATTCAATAAATTTAAGTTTATTATTTTTTGTAAGGATTGTTTTAAATGAAAGCGATTATCCCTGCAGCGGGTGTAGGAACCCGCTTAAGACCTCATACGTTAGTTATTCCCAAAGTGTTAATAAATGTTGGGGGAAAGCCGATACTGAGCCATATTATCGATAAGGCATTGGAATCGGGCATCGATGATATTGCATTTATTATCGGTTACAAAGGTAATCAAATTCAAGAATATGTAGAATCGAATTATTCATTCAAATACCGGTTTTATGAACAGAAGGAAATATTGGGTCTGGCACATGCAATAGGTCTTGCGGAAGAATATCTCCGGGATGAACCTGTTTTTATCGTTCTCGGTGATACAATTTTCGAAGCAGACATTGAATCGGTCTTCAAAGGACAGTATTCTTCATTAGGCGTAAGGGAAGTTGAAGATCCGCGCAGATTTGGTACCGTCGAGTTAGACGAGAACGGTTTTGCGCATACACTGGTAGAAAAACCTGTTGATCCTAAATCAAACCTTACGCTTGTTGGATTATATTTTTTAAAAAACGGCAAAATTTTGAAAGAATCAATAAATGAACTTATACAGCGTGATTATAAAACCAGGGATGAATATCAAATTACGGATGCGCTTCAAATTTTGATTAACAGGGGTGAAAAGGTTACCACATTTCACGTGGACGGATGGTATGATTGCGGCAAACCGGAAACTATTTTAAGCACTAACCGGCAATTATTACAACGCATGAAACAAAATTACAAAGTAGAAGGATCATTAATACGCCCGCCTGTATATATTAATGCTGCCGCAAAGGTGGAAAATTCGATAATAGGTCCTTACACAACTATTGCGAAAGGTTCGATTATACGCAATACAATTCTCGTTAATTCTATAGTAGGTAATGAATCACTTGTTCAAGATGTTTGTTTAAAGGATTCTATAATCGGTGACCGGGCAGTCATTTCCGGCTCTTTTAAGACCTTAAATGTCAGTGATTTTTCTGAAATCACCTTGTAATAACTGCATTATTACCCGGATAAAGAAGATTGAGTTCACAATTCTCCCAATAAATAATAGGATTAATAAAAATCATCCACACATATCAATAGTAGTAGGAGTAGCTATGGCAGATTATATTTTTACTTCTGAATCAGTTGCCGAGGGGCATCCCGATAAAATTGCAGATCAAATTTCCGATGCAGTCCTTGACGCGGTTTTCACCGATGATCCTTATGGAAGAGTTGCTTGTGAGACCTATGTTACCACGGGTTTGGCTCTTGTGGGTGGTGAAATTACAACAACTACTTATGTGGATATCCCGGACCTGGTTAGAGGAGTAATAAAGGAAATAGGTTATAATAATTCCAGCCTTGGTTTCGATTATAAGACCTGCGCCGTTATTACCAGTATCGACCGGCAGTCAACCGATATTTCTCAGGGCGTTGATACGGGTGGAGCAGGTGACCAGGGAATTATGTTTGGTTTTGCTGTAAAAGAAACCTCTGAATATATGCCGCTTCCAATATCATTAGCACATAAATTGGTTAAAAAACTTGCCGAGAGCAGAAAAAACGGCACTATGCCTTTTTTACGCCCTGACGGTAAAAGCCAGGTATCCGTAAAATACGAGAAAGGGAAACCTGTGTCTGTTGAGGCAGTGGTTATCGCCGCCCAACACGATGAAAAAGTCGACATGGAAACGCTTCGAAGAGAGATAAAAGAAAAAATAATCAAACTTGTAATCCCCGGTCATTTTCTGAATGATAACACAAAGTATCATATCAATCAAACGGGTCGGTTCGTAATCG
>LJUD01000199.1 GCA_001304035.1 bacterium SM23_31
TCACCGGGCTCAAGAGATATATAACCTTTTTCTTTTATATCCACTATCTTCTTCGTACTTGTTGTAGCTCCCTGATTTCCAACCCGCAAATCGTATGTCGCCGGCTGTACTTGTTTATCACTGAATGGTTCAATGAAAATATCGTCTCTCTTGGATGTTTCACGAATTTGCTGATCAGTCAAAATCACTTTTGAAACCTGAATTTTTGTAAAGCTTTAATTAAATAATAAACTTTCCAATAATATACAATAAAAAAATACAATATCAAATTTTTTTTGAAAAATGATAAACGGTATCAAATTTTTGAAATAGAGAATTATTATTTAAATGAACTAATTTTATAGTATCCAAATAAATAAACGGCAGCATATATTTGCGTAGATACCGGCGAGGACATCATCAAGCATAATGCCCCAGCCGCCGGGGAGGTATTCAAGAGAGCGGATCGGCGGCGGCTTAAAGATATCGAAAGCCCTGAATAGGATAAATACAGAAAGCCATACAACAAAAGACTTAGGCAGCGCTATCAGCGAAATAGTCATACCTGCAATTTCGTCGATGTTTATTTTTCCGGGATCTCTGTCCCATATCCGTTCGAGAGCGCCGGCGGATTTCAAACCAATTACAAGTATACATACAGCAATAATGCCCAGAAGCACCGGATGCAGGGAAGGCGCTAACCAAAGAATTACTAACCAAAGAAAGCTGCCCACGGTGCCCGGAGCAACAGGAGAGTAACCGGTAAAGAGACCTGTCCCGATTATGTAATGAATAATATGTGTGGAACGTTTATCTTTGAGCATGAAATAACTACCATTTATGAACTGGAGGAATTTTCTCAGCGGGGTTTTATCCTGCCTGCAGTCCTGTCACCACCGTCTAACTTTTGTACCGTATTGGGTGTGTTCATACCGGCTTCCGAATGTGTGGTATTCTGTTTGGGAAATATATTGTTATCGGATTTGGAATTTATTGCAGGACGCAGGGGCATTATAATTCGATACATTCGCCGGAATAGTTCGTTTAAGGGCCGGCGGTTTTCTATTATATATATTATACCGGTCAATACAGTAAAAAAGGCTACAAATTGAACAAATTTATCGATAAATAACTTAAATTTTGTTAGGTGAATACCCGTACCCCATATCGTTTCAGTTCCGTTTATTTGATCAATATTTATATATATTAATAAAGCATACACAAGACCAACCTGGCTGAATGTTTTCCATTTTGCGAGAAGATTAGTGGAAACCGGTTTGCCGTAAACCATCATGTATCCGCGAAGGGCTGTAATAATAACGTCACGAAGAACAATGATAATAACCCAGCCGAATTTTATATATTTGAGTATCACAAAACTGAATAGCATAGCAGAAATTAGAGTTTTATCGGCAAGAGGATCGAGAAATTTACCCCATTTCGTAACATAACCGTATTTGCGGGCGAAATGACCGTCATACCAGTCGGTCAAGGAAGCAATAATGAAAACACCGGTAGCCAGTTGCTTTGCAAAAACTTCCTGCATCAATAGAAAAAACACCGCAATAGGTGTCAAAATTATACGTAGTACAGTGAGTTGATTTGGTAAAGTCATGTGAATTACGTGTTATAAATTAAAAACAGTAATTTCATATTGCTGCATGTTCAATAACATTGAAGAATCCCTGCACAACCGCTAAATAATGTGTTGATACTGTTAATTATAGTTGTAATATTTTAATAAAAAAGCGGGAAATCCCGCTATAACCCTCCTTTTAACTTACATAAAATTAAGATTTTTTTCTTGAATGTCAAGGAAAAATTTAGTTCATTAATACTTAGAAAAACCGTCAACTTTTGAATATCTCCTCCCCATTCCTGTCTAAAGAAGTGCGGGGATAAAGGGAGAACTTCTATAAAAGATGAAAAAGGGCGCCGGAAGTTCAAGGCGGAAAAGAGCAACCGGTGATGATACACGGAGTATCGTGTAAGGGAAAAACGATTTTAATACAAGGAAATCACTGTACTGGAAACTGCAAGAAAAATATTATCGGGGCGTGTGCTTGAAGGGTACGGAAGCTCTTATACTGTGCTCCATCGAAATGTATTGTTTTCATGTACGTTACGGGGCAAATTCCGCCGTATCTTGGATGAAACTCACAATCCTATTGCCGTAGGTGACAGGATTAAATTCACTAAATTAGATGAAAAAAGCGGTGTTATAGAAGAATTACTGCCGCGCAGTAACAAAATCTCGCGTCCTACGAAATGGGGACCTTTAAAGGAAAGGATTATTGCCGCAAATGTTGATCAAATTGTTGCGGTGGTTTCTACAAAAGAACCATCCTTAAAGACCGGACTGATAGACAGGATGCTTCTTGTGGCTGAGCGGGAATACGTGAGAAGCGTGATTTGTATTAATAAGATCGACCTTATAAAAAAAGAGGATATTCGAACGGAAATAGAAACATACAAAAATCTCCGC
Organism: bacterium SM23_31; assembly: GCA_001304035.1. Taxonomy (GTDB): domain Bacteria; phylum SM23-31; class SM23-31; order SM23-31; family SM23-31; genus SM23-31. Next base: position 2,465 of record LJUD01000199.1, read on the forward strand.
TATTGTGTTCATATCGTAAGCGCAAAAACGGGCGAGGGAGTGGATGAACTCCGGAACACCCTGAAAGGTAAATTCTCGGTGTTTTTGGGGCAGTCGGGTGTAGGGAAGTCCGCAGTCTTGAATGCCCTCCAACCGGGATTGAATTTGAAAGTGCGGGAAATCAGCGAATACAGCGGGAAAGGCAAACATACAACTTCGTATGTAGCTTCGGTTCCGTGTGATTTTGGAGGCGTGATTGCCGATACGCCGGGATTCAGGGATTTCGGGTTATGGGGTATCGAGAAGGAGGATGCGGGCGGTTTGTTCAGAGAATTCCGGCGGTACGCCGGCAAATGCAAATTCAGTCCGTGTTTTCACATTCATGAGCCCGACTGTGCGGTGAAGGATGCATATAAACGGGGCGCGATCGCGGCTTCCCGGTACGAAAATTATGTCAGAATTTATGAATCGTTTGACGAAAAAGATTCAACTTTTATGTAGAATATGGATATGATATTGTCGTAGGGGCAGGTCTTGTCACGAGCAATCGGGATGCCTGTGGGGCACCTGCCCTTTTTTTATGTGATGCGTGTGGTATATTTAAAATAATTAGTCGTCCCTGAAAAAAGCGGTTTTCAGGCTGTAAAGTACTGTAGTTGGTTCTTAGCATTAATTGTTCTTTGAAAATTTTTAGTAATTTTTGCAAGAATTCGTCGGATTTCCAAAAAGGGCAAAAAGAAAGCTGCTATGAGCTTTCTTAAATTGGCTCCACAGCCTGATAAGAGCGCATTTACCTTATCTCCGTCTGTGCCTTTAAGATAATTTCTGTCCATGCGGTTGTCTGTTTTTAAGTGTCCTATCTTCGGTTCTATGGCATTTCGCCGTTTTAGCCATTTGCGAAGCGAGCGAGTTATGGGATCTCCTCTTTTTCTCCTACCTGTTATGTGAATTTTGGTTTTACCTTCGCAGTTGTGGCCCCTATACCCTCTGTCACAGAATACTTCTCTAATCTGACAACTCGTTAACCGCACAACCTGTTCTAAAACACTCTTTAAAGTATGCCCATCGTAAGGATTCCCGTGATGTGCTTGAATTCCGACCACCCAGTTATCACGCGACGTTGTGGCAACACTAACCTTGCAGCCAAACTCGTACCGTTTATGAATTTTGCCTTTGGCAATGCATTCTACTTCCGGTGCATGAATACTGTAGAGTTTGTTCTTGTCATCCCTTTTCTGTACAAGCAAACGTTCACTCAGATTAAGAAATTCCTTTAGCTCCGTATCCATATCCTTCACTTTGCGGCGAATGTCTCTGGTAACTCTGCCCAGATAGTTCTTCAACTTCTTTGTCTCTTTGGCTGCTCGCTTCATCTGCCTGGCATGGGAATAGCGCCCCTGCCTTACTAAAGCTTTCCTGCCCAGTCTCCGGTAATTCTGACGAAGGTCAATGCCGCGTTTCTCTGCCTCCACAACCAACTTCTCCCGCATCTTATAATACAAGCGGGCATCGGTTGGGAAAGCAATCGCCTTCTCTTGAACTGTTGTATCAACGTTTACTTTGTGAAGATGACTCCTCTTTAGAAGACCCAACTCCTGAGCCGTCTTCAACATCCGGTAGAATAACTTTTCCATGCCGTCTACACCTATCCGTCTGCGCCATTTGACAAGACTCGTCGGGTCTAAAGGAAATTCATGCTGAAAATACTCAAACCCGCAAAAGTACTGCCAGTAAGGATTCTCAAGAAAGCGCTCAACCACCGATTCGTCACTCTCGTCATAGGCGTGCTTCAAATAGTGCAAAGCCACTAACAAACGAATCGGTTTTCCGGGTTGCCCCTTATTCTCAATATACAACGGCCCAAATTCGCCAACAAAGTATTCCCAATTAATTGCATCTGCAAGACGGAACAAGGGATGCTTATCGTTCAGAATTTGATCTAAACGATTTTTAAACAACTCTTCAGGCCTCAATGGAGGTTTTTTTGCTTGCATAAATCACCAGAATTTTAGGGTTAATAGGAACTTTTCCGGTAATTTACGCATTATAATTATAAAATGCAACTATTTTATTAACAATATGTTAGATTGTTTTTCAGGGACGACTAATTATATACTTGGTTAAACAAGGAACTATTAATCATTATTTTCTAAAACATCAAATTGTGGATTAGATAATGTAAATCTTTTAGCTTGCTTTAATAATGTAAATGCAGAAGGTGGCAATAAAGGTTTTTTACCATTTAACAATTCCTCTATTGTAATAATTTGAATTCTAGGAAAATCTCTTTGATAAGTTGGAGATTTGTAAATGCCTTTCATTGCCGCTTCTTCTCTCATTGGTTTTGTTGGTTTGTTTAAAGTAATAAAAATTCCTATAGGAGCTTCTTCTCTATCAATTACATGTCCTAAATCTCTAATATCTTTTACTCCAACTTTACCACTTTTTACCTGAATTATTATTTGAAAAACATCACGTTCTTTTTTTATCAAATATTCCTTAAAATACAAAAACCCATCAATTCCAGTATCAGCTCCTTTCTTCTTTTCTTGACTTGGCGTTGCATTAATTAATGATAAAGCCCACCATTGAAACTGATAACGTTCTTTATTTTTATTCGCTAATTGAATTGCACCGGCAAGGTCTTCTGGTTCGCCAATAACTTTATAATGTTTCATAGGTTTTAATTCAAACATATTTGTTAAACGAAATTTTATTAAGTTTATAGCAAGATGAGTAATATCGATACCAATCCATTTTCGTTTTAAATTTTGTGCTATAGCTATTGTAGTACCGCATCCACAAAAAGGATCGAGTACAATATTTCCTTTATTGCTACTTGCATTTATAATTCTTTCTAATAATGCTTCGGGTTTTTGTGTGGGATAACCAAGGCGTTCCTTAGCTGTTGATACAACTGCTGGAAGAAACCAATAATCTTCTACTATTTTACCTTTTTTGTGGGCAGTTCTCTTAGTTCTTTTTCCATGAAATATTGATGTTGGCGTGGTTTGAATTCTTTTCAAGGTGCTTTCAGCATAGGGACTACGTACATTATCTGAATTAAATATCCATTCATTTCCTTTACTATACCATAAAATAACATCATGTTTTCTTGGAAATTGCCTTTGTTTTGGGCTTGATGCTCCATAGTAACACCATATTATTTCATTTCTAAAATTTTTATGTCCAAATATTGCATCCATTAAGATTTTCAAATAATGACTTGCGGTTGGATCGCAATGAAGATATATTGAGCCAGTATTTTTTAATACTCTTTTTAATTCAATTAATCTGATACACATCATTGTTAAATATGCCAGCATGTCATTTCTTTTTATGAAACTTTTTAATGCAATCATTATTTGATTTACATTTGAAAAACCATAGTCAAATATTTCGCTATATATTTTTTCTGTTTCATCAGTCCAATGCCATGTATCTTCAAATGCAGTAATTTGTGCTTCAGAATAAGTTCCCGTTGATTCTTTAAAAATAACATTATAATCTGCTTTTGAATTAAAAGGAGGGTCGAGATAAATTAAATCTACTGATTCATCAGGTATATAATCTCTCAAAATATGGAGATTATCACCATAATAAAGTGTGTTTTCCATTATTTTTTAACCTTTTTTGAATAATTTTTAAGCGAAGGGTTTGTTTAAAGCAATGCTTTTAATGCTTCTTTAGTTTAAAGAGCCGCGCAATTTTTAGTTCGTGTCGCAAAATAGGTTTTGAATTAAGCTACGGGAATATGGTATTATGGGGTGGGGATTGTGCAGGGAATGCGGAATGAGCGTA
>LJUD01000007.1 GCA_001304035.1 bacterium SM23_31
TATCACCGGTTCGGGTAAAAGTTCTACACTTGACAGTATAATCGACGCAAACAACAAGACTATAGACGCACACATTGTTATAATTGCATCCCCGATAGAAACGGTGCACAGGTCACAGAGATGTATAATACGGCATAGAGAAGTTGGCAGAGATACGCGCTCATTTAAATTTGGTTCGATTCAGGCTTTAAGACAGGACCCGGATATAATAGTAATCGGTGAGATGAGAGACCCCGACACGATAATCACTGCCCTTGAAATTACGGACAGCGGGCATAAAGTATTTTCGACACTGCATACTGCGTCGGCAGTAGAAAGTATCGACAGGATCATAGCCGAATGTCCCCCGGAAGAACAGGAAAGAGTCAGAATGAGATTAGCCGACACTCTGAAATGTGTCATATCACAGAAGCTGGTGCCGACGGTGGATGGAAAAAGAATACTGGCAAAAGAAGTGATGCTTATGACGCCATCGATAAAGGCAGCAATAAAAAATAATAATACCAGCGAGATTTATCAGATGATAACAGAAAGTTCGGATAAGGGATTGGTTACACTGGAGCAGGATTTGCTGCGGCTGGTTAACGAGCGGAGAATAACGACACATGATGCTGAGGACTTTGCAAACAATAAAAAACGTATGAGGGAACTTTTAGGCTTAGAATAAAAAGGAGAGAATTAATAGTGGAAGCCTTAGGAATTTGTGTTGATGGCAATGAATTAAAATTTGCACATCTGAGAAAAGTAAAAAAGAATTTGGAAATACTCGGTTTAGAGAAAGTATTTATCAAAAGAGCCGGTGGAGAACCACCTCAGGGAGAAACCGAAGAACCGTATGAAGATGCATTTGGTTTAGAAACACAGCAGGAAGAATTTGTTAAGGAGGAGATGGTAACTCCCGAGTTAGGCGACAATGTGATATATAATGTAATTTCCAAATATTCCCAAAAAAACCTTAAAGCCGGAATGAATATTTTGCAATCAGATGTGTCATTTACCAATATTTCTACTGATTTTGGTTCAAAGGTAAAAAACCTTAAAAAGCAAATTAAGGTAGAATTAGACAAGATTTCGGGCGATATAAGCGAGGAAAATTTTGACTTCATTAAAAAACCCGAAAAAGAATATATAGCCTTTTATCATAATAATAAATTGGAATTAATGAACCAGATTTTGAATGTAATTTCCGATATAAAAAGTGAAATGAAGATCCAGCTTGTGGATATAAATGAGATAGCCTTAATGAATCTGTTTGTGAACTTGATACAAGTTGATGAAGAAGTAAGTATTTTAGTATATGTTGGAAATGAATTCAGCAGAATTTTATTTTTTCACGGGAAACAATTAATTAATTTTTCTCAATTGATTAACGAAGGATACCGTTCAAGTGGATTGCTTGCAAATCTGTACGGCAAAGTTATTTTTGAACTTGATACGGCTGAATTCGAAGAAATAAATAATATATTTATCGCCGGCGATGGAGACCTTTCTAAATACCAAGAATATTTTAAAGAAAAATTCCCTGAAAGCAATATTGCAAGGCTGCCTTTCCAACGTCTATTTAGTTACCTCGATGAAGAACAAACAGCAGAAATCGACAGTTATGCAATACCAATCTCTCTTGCCTGGAAAATATTAGCAGGAAAAGATGATAATTTTATAGATACCAACTTCCTGCCGGCAGGTATCAGGAAAAAGCAGAAGGCTTTTGCAATTGCATGGCACGGGCTCGTTCTTTTTATTTTGATTATTGCATCAATTGCATATTTTTATCAGGAGAATAAAAGGATCGATAATGAAATTAATATCATAGAGGCGGAAAAAAATAAATTGATTTCAGGCATCGAAGAAATACTCCCTATCGCACTAACAGTTGACAGTCTCTCAAGAGAGATTAACAAGATTAAGCCCAGAATAGCATTGGTGGACAGCTTAAAACCTAAAAATATGTTATACTCCGATTTATTGAGATTTGTATCCGAGAATATTAAAGATATAAATTCAATATGGGTGAATAACTTCTCGGGTTCTATTAAAACATTTTCATTTTCGGGAAATTCATTATTCAGAAACAGAATCTATAAATTAGCGGATTCGTTCGAAGAATCAAAAATAGATAATGTAAATTCCATACAGATAATGGATAAAAATATTTTTAATTTTAACATTTCGGGAGAAATTCCTGAGAAGAAATAGGGGGCGTTATATGTCAGGCGCTACCAAGAAAAGTATAATACTATTCATTATATTTTTAATAGTGGCAGGATGCGGCTATTATTGGTTAAATAACTATAAAGTAAAAAAGTTAAAAAAAATTGAAAATGAAAAGTCTCAAAAACTAAATGAATTTGATAAATACAGCAAACTTGCAGTTCAATACGATGCTGTATCCGATACATTAAAAGTTTTAAATGAAAGGTTTCTTAATAAGGATAAAATACTACCGTCTATTGAAGATTCTAAGATAACTTTTCAATATTTTAATACGTTAGCATCGATGCCGGACAGCTATCTTAATTTTTCTTTTACGGCTGGAGGCGGTCAAATATTTGAGGACCATCTGGTAAAAACCTATATACTTGAGGGAGAGGCTTTATTTTATAACCTTTTTAACTTTATCTGGAAACTGGAAAATTATAAAAGACTGTATGCTATCCAATCATTAAGCTTTGAAGAGATTAAAAAAACAGACAATCCTGAAAAAAAACCGGAAAGTTATATAAAATTTAGTATGGCTGTAGCCGGTTATTCGCCTAAAGAGGAATTACGTACGGATGAGAAAATAATAGTTGAAGGGAGCAGCAAGCCAATTGGATATAATCCATTTTTGCCCTTAGTAACCGACTATATTCCACCGAATACAGACAATCTTTTAGAAGTAAATGAGGCTGTTCTCCAGGGACTAACCGAGGACAGAGCATATATAGTAGACTCGAAAGGTAAATTATTAGTAATGCAGGTTGGAAGTAAAGTATATCTTGGATATCTAACAAAAATAGACCAAGCGAAAAAACAGGTAGAATTTACGCTAAATAAAGGTGGGTTTATAGAAACAGTGATACTGAGTACTAAATAAAGGAGTAATTATTATGAATAGAATCTCCATAATATTGTTGTTGATTATTTGTACTTTTTCTTCATCCTACGGGCAGCAAAGACTCCCCAGGCAGCAAATCCCACCTACAGGGCAAATAATATATTTGTCGAGTTCTACGCCATTTTTCCGGGCTATAGAGTATCTGAGCGAGATCAGCGGCAGAATAGAAAACAAGGTAATAATCGATGAAAAAACGAGGACAGATTCAATTGGTGTCGAAATAGTCGACACGCCCTGGAGAGATGCGCTAAATCTGATACTGAGAATCAATGACCTTGAATATGAAGAATTTCCTATGTATATAAAGATTGTAGACCGAATTGAAGAAGTTTTGACTGAGGAAATAGCGGAAGAAAAGAAGTATGATTCCAGTATGAGAGAGGTCAATATCAGTGCGATATTTTTTGAAGGAGACAAATATGCTTTAAGGGAAAGAGGAATAAATTGGTCGGCGTTGATCCAGGATAATGACATGCTTTATAATGTTCAGCAAAACCTGGTTGGAGAACAATCCGAAAAGGATGTTTTTAACGCCGGTGCTATATATGAAACCGAAGACCAAATCCTGACGGGACTGCTCAAAGCTTTTGAGTCTGAATCAGTTGGAGAGATTCTGGCAAGCCCCAATATACAGGTTCTTGAAGGAGCAGAAGGGCGGATCCAGGTGGGGCAGGATTTTTCAATAAAAACATTCGATTTTGCCGGAAATATTACCGATGTATTTACGAGCACCGGTATAATATTAACCGTTAAACCGCTGGTTCTTCAAGAGGATAGTTTATATTTCATTCATCTTGATATTATTGCTGAAAGGAGCTCCGTAAGTCCCAGTCAGCTTACTACAATTATAAATAAGACAGATACAAGAACATCACTATTTTTACTTGATGGAGAAAGGGCGGCAATAGCCGGACTTTTTTCAACCGACGAATCTTCCGAAAGATATGGAATACCAATTTTGAAGGATTTCCCATGGTGGTTTTTTGGAATAAGGTATTTGTTTGGTTACGATAGAAAAGAAATTACTGAGAAAGAATTAATAATTATATTAAAAGCCGAACTGATACCAACCTTACAAAATAGGGAAATTTCACAATTAAATAACGAAGAATATTTAAAGCGTAAACTCGAAGAAAGAAGGGCAGTGATAAAAAAATAAAGCCTGATAGAAAAACGCTCAAACGGTTTTAAGTTGTAAATAGTATAGTTGTTACTAATACTCCCCTAAATCCTGCGATTTATCGGGATTAAGCCTGTAATTTTCTCAGCACTTATCAGTTTTTCTGACAACTAAGATAATGATAAAGGGATATAAAGCATATGCTTTATATATTTTAGTATCATCATATAAGTTTGTATGTTAAACCCAGAGCAAGGGTCTGTTTCAAGCGCCTCTTAAGATTAATTTCCTTATCATAAAGAAGCTGCAGGTAAAAGTTTACCATAACGTATTTTGTAATGCTTGCCGTAAAGATATTTTCCCAATTTAAATCCGGGGATTTCCAGTAATTCTCATTGGGTTTTCCTTTGAGTTCATCGGCTTTCGAGAAAAAAAGTGCTTTAAAAATAGTAAGTTTACCTGTATAGAGAATCCGCTCCTGCGCAAGCGGTGTTTTGAAATCTGTCACGAACACGATTCCCCCGTCATTGCTGGTGTGTGTTTTCCGTGAGGTGCCCGAAGGCTCCAGCACATCACGATTAACGTGCTGTCTCACACCAATGCCCAAACGGGCAATCCACTCACGCTTTTTCTTCTTGATCAATACTTTTGCCATACCCATACTTTCAGTAAACGTAATAGGATTAATGAATCGGTCTTTTTCGGGATCGCTTGCGTCAAGGAACTGTGTCTCTACCCTGCCGGCAGCGAACGGTTCGGCGAATCCACCCAATGTAAAACGGAAAACCGACTCAAAATCGATAAGGTCGGTCGATTTAACAGGTCTAGCCCACGTTTTAGTTACCTGGTTTTGGTTATGGGTTTGTCCAAAAAAGAGTTTAAGCGTATTTTTGTTATGAACCTTTGCATGAAGCTGTTTTTCAGCGAGAGAGTTGGAATTAAATGTCCATGCCAAGGCTCCCGATTCTCCCCGAATCCAATTGTCGCTGTATGCATTCTGTGTAAGAGTAAGATTAGCATCCACAGAAACGTTCCACGACTGCGCAAAGACAGGCACGGTTACCGTAATTGCGAGTGCGGCAGCGGTAACGATCAATAGAATTCTCATAACTTTCTCCTTTCATTTAATGTAGTTCTGACAAAAATTTTATAAAGATTTAATTAAATGAGAAGCGAATCATAAATCTTATCCCGTTTAGAGGAATTGACATCATGTTTTCTGCAGCTTACACAATGTCTCACGAATTTCAGTACAAAATCCAGGAAAAAATTTTTAAACAGGCGCCACAGATAATTCAGTCTTACGATATTTCTTTCAACGCAAAAACAAATTTTTCAATATCTTCAGAGGAATTGTAAAAATAGGGCGAGACGCGGATGCATCCTTTTCGGAAATCTACGATAATGTTGCGCTTACTCAATGCGCCTACAGCGGAAGAGGGGTCCGGATGTGGAACCATAACAATAGCAGAACGTTCAGTTGGATTCTCTGCAACACAAGGATTAAATCCGGCTTTTTTAAGTCGTTCGACCAGTTCCTCTGATATTTGTTTTGCAGCTTTATGTATATTTTCGAGACCAATTTCCAGAATAATTTCCAAACCTCCCTTAAACGCCGCCAGTGCAGCGACAGAGGGAGTTCCGGTTTCAAACCTACGGGTACTGTCAATGAGGTTAATGCGATCCGGCGCAAATTCAAACTGGTTACTGACGCCGAACCAGCCTATCGAAGACGGCTGAAGTGATGAAGCAAGGTCTTTTCGTACATATAAAAAGGTTATACCGGAGCCGCCGAGCAGCCACTTCAACCCACCTGAAACAAGTATATCGATACCCATATCATGGACCCTTACCGGTACCTGCCCGACGGATTGATACGCATCAACGATGCAAAGCGCCCCATGCCTGCGTGCAATAGTATTGATTGTGGCAATATCCTGTATCTGACCGCTTGTGAAAAATACATGGGACGTTGAAACGAGCAGGGTTTTATCATCAATAGCTTCTTGAAATTTTTCGAGAGGAATGTGAACACTATCGGGAGAGCTCAACATCTCGATACGAGCGCCTAAAGATTCCTTGGCGAACCATTGATAGTTTGCCGTCGGAAAATCCAGTTCCGTGACCACAATTTTTTCCCGGTCGTCATACCTGAAGCAGGATGCTACTGTACTTAAAAGTGTTGATATGCTGTGTCCAAGTGCAATTTCGTCTTTATCGGCATGGAGAATCTCTGCAATCATATTCCTTACTGCGGCAATATCATTCATCCATAATGAATACCATGCCGATGCTCCAAACTCGTCCCATTGAGCCAAATATGTTTTAACATACTCACGGGAGCGTCTGGAAAGCGCACCAAGAGAACAGGTATTAAGATAAATTTTATTCTTTAAAATAGGAAATTCGCTGCGATATTCGGATAAGTCCATGATAAAATCGGCAATCCCTTAGAAATCAATAATTATCATTTTACAAGGTTCAGCCGTGTGTGCATTAAAATAAAAGCCGGCATAACTGCGGTTGATAATATATGATAATTAATCCGTGCGGCTATCATTTTTACGCTGTTTTTCCTTTGCTTTATGCAATATTACGTTCTCCTTAATATCCGCATAGTAGGATTTATAAAATTTTACCAATTCCCCGGAGAGCAATTTACATCTCCCATAAACTCCCGGTTCTAATCCGCTGCTCGGTTTTACCAGGTTCACAGCTCTTGAGCTTTTGGAATACTCCTGGCAATCTGTGCGGCATCCTCCGCATAGAACGAGAACAGGGCTCTTAAAACCCAGCATAGGATAAGGTCGTGCGTAATCACCGAGACGGCACATTTTCTTAACCCGCTCGAGTTCCCGGTAAAAGTCAAACAGATAGCCGGGAGCAAGGCCTTTAGCAAGCGCTTCAACAAAACCTCTTCTCAGCTCTTTGTTGTTAGCTAAAACATATAACTGGTCTGTTGCGGCTTTTATTGGAACAGGGTCGCCAAAAATCCCGGAAACCATGAGATCCATTGTATCCGCTGTGATCAATATGTTGGCATACTTGGATTGAATATCTTCATCTTCCTTAACGACCTCTTTATTCCCTTGATAATAATCGCCGAATTTTTTAAGAGCCGATACTAATTCACTCTCAAGGTTGATGTCTTTTGCCGATAAAAAGCTCCGTGAAATCCCCTTAAAGTAATACTTTTTTTGCCTTTCAGTTGTTAATTCCGAAATCTGCCCGAGATTCTCGATACTCCCCATATCATGCAGTAAACCGAGTATTGCAACATTTATCAAATCCTGCTTATGATACCGGGTTCCGGTAGTCATGAAAACATTCTGCAAAATTTCCAGCGCAAAAATAGTAACATTAATAGAATGATAAAAGAAACAGGGAATCCCCGATTTACTGGTAACTTCGTCAATAGACCTTCCCCGAAATAATACGTAAATTAATTCATCATTATCTAAAATATCATCAATATATAGTTCAAAAGTTTTTTCAAGTCTTCCAATGGATTTCCGGAATTCCTGTTTATTTTTCTTGGATTCTATTATCTTGACAAAATCCCTCTTAATATGATCCCGAAAATAATTCGCTACTTTTTTCCCTTTTTTTATAGAAATTCGAAAATCGTAATTGGGATTCTTTTCCTTAAGCTGCAGTAATCGTTCGACGCAGTCGGTATTAAGCTCAGTATCCTTGGGATAGAGAATTCCTCCCGTTTTGTTATTAATTGGCTCTGCAAGCTGAAATCCATGGGGGAAAAGCTTCTTTACATCCGCATTATACTTCATTAGTTTGATAAACGCTTTTAAATTCTCAACGTTTAGCGTCCCGGGATTAATAATGAAAAGCTGCCAGGCTTTTTCGGTCGAAAAGTGCTGCGTGTCATTTATTTAGTATTGAATACTTGATTATTTTTTGTTTCAGAATGTATACTTATAAAATCTATAATTTGTTATAGCCTATTCAGTTACAATGAAGCTCGGACTGCCGAAAACATATATTTGCGGTATGCGGCAGGGAAAAGATCACATAGACCGTAACGGAATTAGAACGTTACTAAATATACAAACAAAATTTAATAAAATATCAAAAAATTTTCTTATACTAAACTAACAAATTTTTCCAATTAGTCAAGATATTAATTTCAGAGATTTTATTTTATTACAGGGTTTCACAATAGTACTTTAACCTGGTCTATTCACAAATCAGATTTTTAAAAATATCAATTGATATTGATGTCATTCTCCCGAGTACTCGTGGGAATGACAAATATGAATTTACAAAAATTATAAAAATTAAGTAATTGAATAAAGATCAATAAAAAAGCCCTGCAAACGCAGGGCTTTTTTATTAAATATATAGGTATCTAAGACATTCGTCATTCGTACTTCATATTATTCGTATCGCAGCGATTCAATCGGGTCGAGTTCGGCGGCTTTTCTCGCCGGGTAAATACCGAAAATCAAACCGATCATCACCGAAACGCCAAAAGCCAGCAGAATCGCCGTGAAAGCAACAAGTGTTTCCCATTCGGCATAGAAGGTAATTATTTTCGTCAAAACCCAGCCAACTAAAATTCCTATAAACCCGCCTACAAAGCTCAGAACCACAGCTTCAATAACAAATTGTCCGAGTATATCATTCCTTGTTGCGCCGACGGCTCTGCGTATTCCTATCTCGCGTGTCCGCTCCAAAACGGTGGCAAGCATAATGTTCATAATCCCTATACCGCCGACCAACAGCGAAATACCCGCTATTGCGCCCATAACAATGTTAAAAATCCTCTGGGTTTCCTGACTTTGTTTCAGCAGTTCTTCGGGAACGACCAACTGGTAATCCGGAACGCCGTTATGACGTATATTTATAATGTTGTTAATAAGATTAGAAGCCTCGCGGATTTTTTCTTGATCCACCACCTTTATTGTAATCTGGTCAAGTTCACTGGCGAAACGCCCGTGGTGAAATCGTTTTGCCGCGGCGGTTATCGGTATATATATGTCCTGGTTGAGATTTCGCGTTCGTATCGTTCCGCCTTTGCCGGCGCCGATACCCTTCGGCTCCATCACCCCGATTACCGTAAACCAGTTAGTCCAGTTCGGACCAACGAGTTTAATCGACTTTCCGATAGGGTCCCTGTATTGAAACAGGTCTTTCTTAATGCCGGCGCCGAGAACACAGACGCGTTCGGTATTGTTATACTGTTCATAGTTAAAAAATGAACCGGTTTCGGGATAAAATTCCATAATTTCATCGTATTCGGGAGTAGTTCCGACCACAATACCGGCAGCCTGGTCAGTTTCGTGCCAGATAGAAACTGCAACCTCTTTTTGAGGAACGACCAGGTCGGCAACCGCGAGGATCGAGCGGATAGCGGTTTCATCAGCCCTGCTCAAACCGGCGGAATAATTTGTCCTTCCTATACCCAACTCCTCATCGGCTGCAAAATCCTGAATAATGATATTATTAATACCAAGCAGGGCTATCTCGTCAAGCGCTTTTTGTTTTGCTCCTTCGCCGATCGATAACATCGCAATAACTGCCCCGACGCCGAATATAATACCGAGCATTGTCAGGAATGAACGCAGTTTGTGCGATTTCAGCCCGTTAAAACCTATGTCAAAACTTTCCCGTAATTGCATATCTCTCAATCTCTTATTATTATCTTAGTCATGAATAATAACATCTCCGCCTCTTCCTCTTCCTCTCATTGCTTCAACACCGCCGCCTTCCCGGATCATTCTCTGAATGTTCTGCATATCGAATCCTCCGGATGCCGGAGCCTGCGGTGGTGCTGCTGCGGCTGTGCTGGTTGGTCTTTCCCCAATTTCTGTACCGATTCCCTCTAATGGCTTGTATGGGTCACGGAGGGTAACAAGTTGACCGACTTCCAGACCAGCTTCGATAACGATATAGTCCCTGTTCTTTGCTCCTACAGTCACGGGTGTCCTGTCATAAGACCTGCCGTTTTTTACGTAAACGAATTCATTCCCATTTTCATCTGCGAAAACAGAGGTTAATGGAACTTGCATAACGTCTGGAATTTTTTCGGTAATTATCCGGCAGGTAGCCGACATGCCCGGTATGAGCGATTCATCACCTTCGGTATTTTCAATGGTCACCTCAGTATCGATTACTTTAATACTGTTGCCCAAACTGCTGGATTCTCTGCGAGCAAGCCGTCCAATATCTGTAACGGTGCCGTAATAGACATTCTCATCAGCATCAAGGGTAACAATTACTTCCTGTTTACGCTTAACCTTACTTATGTCGACTTCATTAACCGCAGTGCTTACCAGGATTTCCGAAAGGTCGGGCAGTTCCATAAGTTCCTGACGTCTGTAAACTTCATCGCCAACCTTTACTTTTACCGATTCTCCGCTTCTCAGGTTCTCTTTATATACTACTAATCCGGGTGAGGGCGCATATATCACTGATCCCTCGATTTGCTGATAGATCTCCTCAATCTCGTTCTTTTGACGCTGTATCCTATCGAGTTCACGCTGGAGTCTTTCCTTTGCGGTTTTCTTTGCTCTTTCATGGTCTAACCTTTGCTGCTCAAGCTGTAACTTAGATTTTTCCATGTCGATTTCCATTTGCCTTTTCGAATTCTCCGGTTCAAACTCCGCTCTTGAAAATCTTAACTCGCTTTGTTGAAAGGTCAATTCTTGTATCTCCATTTGTGCGTCTCTCTGGATCGAATCGGATTGTTGCTGCACTTTACTTTCCTCAAGAGACTGAAGTAGAGTGACTAATTCTTCCTCCGCGTCGAGGAGCTGGTTCTCAAGGTCGGCAGTGTCAAATCTTATGAGCATATCTCCTTCTTCGACTTCCCAGCCTTCGGGCACCATTTCCACAATTCGTAAACTCGTGCGAATTTCCATGGGCACGCTGATTTTTACGGACTGCCTGGCTTTGAGTTCACCGGGAACATACACATCGATGATAAACTCATCTTCCATAACCGCAAAGGTCTCAGGTTCATAAGTGGCGCTTTCGATCCCGAAATAAAAAATTCCGGCTACAACAATAAAAACAATTGCTCCCAGTAAGTAATATTTCTGTCGGGAGCCTCCCATATTTTTCAATTTGTTATTCATCGTATCTGTATCCTCCAGTTTTATAACGTCATTTAAAAGAAAAGTTTTCTGATTGAGTCCGGATGATTTATAATTTTACTAATTTTAATTCCTTAACGTTTCTGTTTTATGTCTGTTTAGAAGCTGAAAAATTTATTACAAATATAACTTCTGTATTTTTTAAATTCACTGTAATTTTATGATGTTTATCACGCCCAAATCCCCCGAGTACTCGGGGGAATTACACTAACACATTTTACTTGTTCAACAGGCATCCATATACATTAAATATTACAATAAATCAAAATTTGCCAAAGTTCCGTAACCGTATAAAATCATATATTGGTAGCCGCAGGCTTCAGCCTGCGTTATAAATTTGCAAAAGATTTCGAATCACCTAATCCGTCCTCCGGTGGTATCGGGCGGAACGCCTCCCCTGCCGCCTCGTTCACCTTGTCCTCTACTCTCTCTCTGCATACCCGGCTCCATACCCTGCCCGAGAGCTCTCTGCAGGTCGGTAAGTCCCGAATCCCTTCCGGCATTTTGAGTGGACATAATCAACTCTCTCGCCTCCTCTCTATTCTGCGCAGTGTTCTCCATATCCATCATTTCAAGAAAGGTTATTACCTCATCATACGTTGGCTCGCGTACGTCCATACTTTGATAGCCGCTGCCTCTCATCGGACTTAACCGGCTCTGTTCTCTATATCTATCGTAGTTGTAACTAATACCGAGTTCTTCTATTGTCCTAAAATGCTCATCCAGCATTGCAATCGCTTCTTCCCGGCGCTGCTTTTCATCGTAATAACCGAGCGCAAAACCTTCGTTGCGCGGTCTCTGCTTTAGAATTACATCGCCTTCCTCCAAGCCGCTCTTGACTTCCACCATTAACTCATTTTTCTTACCTAATACTACTTGTTTCGGTATCGACTCACCAACTTTATAAACGAATGTAATATCATTTGATTCAAACACAGCGCTTAATGGAATAACCGGAACATCTTCAATTCGCTCTACAACAAACTCGACCATAGCGGTCATTCCGGGTACCAGACGCGGGTCTGTACCATCAAGCAGAAGATGCAATTCAAAAATCTTTACATTTGAATACTCATAACGCTGTGAGCTTTGTGAAATGAGTGCAAAATCAGTAACTTCACCATAAAATACAGAATCCGGATACGCCTCCAGATGCAGCCTGCCCTCCTGTCCCAGCCAAACCTTTTCGCGGTCTATGTCGTTGATATGAATCACGGCGTTAATGCTGCTCAAATCCGGCAGTTGTAATAATTGCTGATACGTAAATGTTCTATCACCGACTTTGACCTTTTGCTCGGTCTGAGGATTTTCCTCATACACGACAAGAGCCGGATATTCTGCTATTACCGTATAAGCCGCAATCTGTGCGTCTACCTGTTCTATTCTATTATTAATATCATTGATGCTTCTCTGCGCCCTTGCGAGCTGGTTCGCTCTGCTAATTTTACTCCATGCTAACCTCGTTTCCAATTTCATGGAATCGAGCTCGGCTATTTTAAGTTGTATTTCCATTTCCTTTATGGTATTTTCCGAGCTGAATTCTGCAAGTGCAAGATTCAATCTTCTACTCTCAAGGGTAAACGTCTGGTTTTCTATTGACCGTTCTTCTTGCTCTTCCTGCAATAAATGGTTTTCAACTAAATCGTCGTATGCTTCCTGCGCCGCAATAAGGTTTTCTACATACATCTCGCGCTGTGTCAATAACTCAGAGGTGTCAAATCTTATAAGCGTATCACCTACCTCCGCTCTTGTTCCTTCCGGTATCAGTTGAATAATCTGTGCCTCCCCGGAACCTATACTCCCACCATAACTCATCGTAATATTAATAGTCATTCCTCCGCCACCTCTACCTCCACCGCCTCTATCTCCACCGCCTCCTCGCTCTGGTCGCTGCGGTCCGGGCATACTTATCGGGTCATTTCTCAATGCCTTTATTTCACCAGGTTCTGTAAGTGTTATTTCAAGGTCCTGCCTTGTTACAGTATACGTTTCAAGCTCGGGAGGCGGCTCTTTAGTGAAAAATAAATATACAAATACAACGATTACTATAACTGCTATTGAAAGTAATACAAGTCGTAAGACTTTACTATGTATTCTTTCTTTTACTTTGGGATTTTCCGATATCATTGTTTTCTCTTTTTTATTTTATTTTATTCACTTTATTTAAATTTACCTACTTATTTTTCCGGTTCTATTCTATAACGTTCCAATTGTATACAAATTACAAATAATTTGCCAAATAATTCAATTTCTTTTTCTATTTTTTGACAGAAAATATCACGATGTAACCGCCTGTCATCTTTTAATGAAAATTCATATCCTATTTTAAAACTGAACTCACTTTGCTAAAGTTCCCGATTTTTATAAATTTTAGAGTATGACAGAGAAAGTTTCTATATAAAAATCATGTTACTCATTACTGTTAAACTACAGAAACAATTTTTACCGGAGCATTTTTTCACTTTGAATCGATAATAATGGTTACCGGACCTTCATTATATATATCCACGTCCATCATTGCGCCAAATTCACCTGTCTCGACCTTTAAACCGCTTTCCCGCAGAAAATCGTTAAAAACATTGTATAATCTTTCACCCGGTTCGGGCTGCGCAGCCTTGATGAAGCTTGGTCTGCGTCCTTTCCGGCAGTCGCCGTAGAGTGTAAACTGTGAAATTGAGAGGATTTCACCCCCTACTTCCAGCGCAGAAAGGTTCATTTTCCCCTGTTCATCATTAAAAATCCTCAGGTTTACGCATTTATCTGCAAGAAACTGTGCGTCTTTCTCCGTGTCGTCACCGGCAACGCCTAACAGTATCACAAGCCCCCTTCCGATTTTTCCAACAACATTGTTATCAATTGAAACCTGTGCACGGCTGACCCTCTGGACAACAATCCGCATGATCTTAATCCTTTTTTATGTAGCTCTCACAAAGCCGCAAAGTCGCAAAGAAGTTATTAGCTTTCAGCTGTCAGCTGTCAGTCTTTCGTATTCAATATTATATACATCTTTTTTTGCGGCTTTGCCCCGAGTTCTCGGGGCGAGAAAATACTTTTTATTCTTCAATATTAATTATCGAAAAAATATCATATTTCTTTAGTTTATCGCGTCCGTGTAAGAAATCAAGTTCGATCATAAATCCGATGCCTGCGACAGTTCCACCCGCCTCTTCAATTAGTTTACATGTTGCAGTCACCGTTCCCCCGGTAGCTAACAAATCATCAATTACAAGAATTTTCTCTCCTTGCCCGACAGCATCCTTGTGCATCTCCACGGCATCGGTTCCGTATTCCAGAGCATATTCCTGCCGGAATGTTTCTGCAGGGAGTTTGCCCGGCTTGCGAACAAGAATTAATCCTTTTTCCATTTTATACGCCAAAGCCGCAGCATAAACAAATCCGCGCGCCTCGATGCCGGTAATTTTATCAATTTGTAAGTTTTTAAACCTGTCATATAATGTATCGACCACCTGCTGAAATGCGGGCCCGTCTTTCAATACGGTTGTTACATCAAAAAAACCGATTCCCGGCTTTGGAAAATCCGGCACAATACGCGTCATCTTTCGTAGGTCAATCACCGTTCAATCTCCAAATTAATGTGGAATACTTTTAATGCAGATACTTTTTTCTCGCAAAGCCGCAAAGAAATTATTAGTATTCAGCTTTCAGTTATCAGTTTTTGGCTTTTTGTTTTAGTAGTTAATTTATTTTCTTTCTTTGCGTCTTTGCGCCTCTGCGGTTAGTATTCAAAACGCTACGTCAAAATTTTTAAATTTTCCTTCGTAGGGCACCCATTCCACGTTTACGCCCCGGATTGAAGCCATCCGCGGACCGATACGTACTTCTCCGACAAGTGCCTCGAGAGCGTTCCGTTTACCTTCCGCTTCAATCTCTACCGAGCCGTTAAACCGGTTCCGGACTTTGCCCGTTACACCCAGCTTTTCTGCAGTGCGCATCACGAACCATCTGAACCCGACTCCCGTTACGACACCCGTTACGACTATTTTTACACCTGCATTCATTTTCTGATTGATCTAAATTGAAAAATTAAAAATACCATGCTAATTTATGCTGTGTGTTAGTCCCGCTGAGCGGGATCAGCAACACACACTCTATTTCACTGTTGGTGACAACACCAACAGTGAGCTTGGAATAAAACAGTGAGCGTGATACTTTACTAAATTAATAGAAGATTATATTTATTAATCCCGGTTTTATTATTTTACATTTTGCATTTTGCAATGATTTTTTTCATATCAGAAATTTAAACGCCTTATCCACGGCAATGACCGGTGTTTCGGCTTTTATTATATCTTCGGTGATGTCCCACGTTTTAAGACCGATGACCGGTTTGCCGAGCTGGAGGAAAAATCCGATTTCCGAGAGCGTGCCGTATTTGCCGTCAACTGCAATGGCGACCCGTCCGGTATGTGCTATAACGGCATTTCGCGCAATACCCTGTCCTGTTGCAATGGGAATGTCGACATAATCATTTGCGTCGTCGATGCCCCGTCCCGGTAATATGCCTATAGTCAGCCCCCCTGCTGCTTTTGCGCCCTTACAGCATGCCTCCATTACACCAAAAAGCCCGCCGCATACAACAATCCCCTGCCGGACAGCTATTTCTTTGCCCACTTCTTCGGCTAAGTCATATATTTTCTGATTGCACGACCCAGATCCGATAACCGCAATTAGCGGTTTCCGGTGCACAATTTTGCTAATGTACTCGGAAAATGAGAATGTTTTGTCTTTATCTTTCATGGGGAAATAGCTATTAGCTGTTAGCTGTTAGCTTTTAGCTTTTAGCTTTTAGCTTTTAGTATTAATAAAATAATTCGTAATTCGTAATTCGTAATTCGTAATTCGACCTTCCTCAGGGTGTTGTTCTATAAATCATGCGCGGAAACGGAACGGACTCGCGGACGTGTTTCAGTTTGCAAATCCATGCAAGTGTCCGTTCGATTCCGAGTCCGTAACCCGAATGGGGTACCGAGCCGTATTTACGGAGGTCTAAATACCATTCAAACGCTTCCCGCGGCAGGTTATGTTCCTTTATTCTTTTCAGAAGGATTTCCAGGTTGTCCTCCCTCTGACCACCGCCGATTATTTCTCCGTAGCCCTCGGGAGCAAGCAAATCACACCCTAATGCAAGCTCCTCGCGTTCCGCATCACGTTTCATGTAAAAGGCCTTGATTGCCGCTGGGAAACGGTGCACAAAAAGCGGTTTATCGAACTTTTCGGAAATAATTGTTTCATCCGTCCCGCCGAAATCGCCGCCCCATTCGAAATCGATCCCCTCATCCTGCAGCATTTTTACAGCATCGTCATACGAAATACGCGGGAACGGCGGCTTCACATTCTCAAGCGGCGCGGTGTCACGTTCTATAACTTTAAGCTCTTCCTTCTTATTTTCCAGCACACGTTCAACTATATACGTTACATGGTCTTCCGCCAGCTTCATATTGTCCTCGAAGTCGAAAAACGCCATTTCGGGTTCGACAAGCCAGAACTCCGTCAGATGCCGCCGGGTCTTTGATTTTTCCGCCCGGAACGCCGGACTGCAGGTGTACACCTTCCCGAATGACATCATGCTGGCTTCGGAATAAAGCTGCCCGCTCTGTGTCAGGTACACCTTGTCGCCGAAATAATCTGTCTCAAACAGCGTTGTAGTTCCCTCGCACGCCGCCGGGGTAAAAATAGGCGTATCGACCAGTACAAAACCGCGGTTGTCAAAGAAGTCGCGGCTCGCCTTGATAATTTCGTGACGGATTTTCAATATCGCATGCTGGCGTGAAGATCGCAGCCAGAGATGGCGGTGGTCCATCAGA
The DNA here is from genome assembly GCA_001304035.1 of bacterium SM23_31. GTDB lineage: Bacteria > SM23-31 > SM23-31 > SM23-31 > SM23-31 > SM23-31. The sequence continues at coordinate 17,158 of LJUD01000007.1, forward strand.
AACGTCGTCCCGTGCTCCTTCGGCGTTATCGGATAGTCTTCGGCTACCTGAATAATTTCCAGTTTGTGCACCTGCAGTTCATACCCACCCGGTGCACGTTTATCTTCTGATATTTTACCCATCACCTTGAGCGACGATTCCTGGGTTAATTTATCGCAATTTTCGAATGTCTGCTCATCGACATCGTCTTTAAATGCAACCGCCTGAATAATTCCGGTGCCATCCCGAACCAGTAAAAACCAGAGTTTTCCTTTGTGCGTCTTGTTATACAGCCACCCCTTGATTTCAACCTCTTTGCCAACGTGCTTTGCAACTTCGTTAATATACACCCAGTCCATGCGCGCTCCTGTTTTCTATTATAGTAACAATGCTGTTCATTATAAATTTGGCTATTATATTATTTGACGGGATTAACAGGATAATCAGGATAAAAAAATCCGGTGCATCTTGTAAATCCTGTTTAATTTGATAATCAATTCAGCTTAAATATCGCAAATAAATAGAAAAATATCAAGTAAACATAATTTTAATGATAATCACTTTCCATACACCGCCGGACTTACTTTGTATTTTTCAACCACATCAAATCCTTCATCATTTTTACCTATTATGTAAGCATAGCCGTCTTTTATCGTGCTCGGAATAAATGGGAAGTAGGCAGAAACAAGATACTTTCCGACCGAAGCGTCAAGTACATCCGTAAGGATATATTCTTCGTCATTCTTCATATTTGTAAATGCAAATATAAAATCCCGGTCAACAAGCAATTTCCTTAAAGGCGGATAATACTCCGCTTTATCGATTTCCTTTATGAGTTTCTCAGTACCGGGTATTTCAGGTATAAATCTTTTCGCTTCTTCTTTTTGACTTTGAGGAATTTTTACTGGCTTATAAGGGCAAGTAATTTGCCTTTTTATATTATTGTCAAATGATATTATGTTAAGGGTATAAAATGACCGATTATTCTCTTCAAATTTATCAAACTCGGAATGTGAATATACAGCGCTATTATCGTGAATAGGATTAAATAATAAACTCCCCCGAAAGCTCACAGGCAGCAGCCCCATTGAAGTTAGAATTCTACTTGATTGATACCGGGCAATTTCAACCGGATTATCTTCTTTCAAATAAACCAGAAGTTCGTGTTCAGGGTATAAACTTTCATCTGAATTATCACGAGTTGTTACACTTGTTAAAAAATGAGAATCATCAATAACATACGTTGTGCCCAAACTCGATGAACGCCAATCATTTTCTTCCAATAGTCTGTTAAGTACGGGGTTATTTGTATATCTTATATTTTTTATAAATTTATTGTTTGGAGAAAAGACAACAAACCAGTTTTGACCGGATACCAGCAGATAGCCTGTTGAGCTAATAGTCTGCCAATATGTAGCGCCATAAAATTCTCCGGGTCCCTGACCAGGACCGCCAAAGATTATTTTTGGTTCGCCATTCTTATCAAAAACTTTTACGTTTAAATCCATCTCATCAAGAACATAAATATCCCCCGCATCATTGACAACTACAGTTTTTTCGGGGCTTGCCAGTAAAAATTCATCTTCCAATTTTTCTTCGTCTGCACCGAACGTAAGCTCCAATGTCAGCACATCAGTTAAAACCGTGCGTTCTTCTATCTCAAATGAATCTGAACCACAGCCCGTTAAAAAAAGGACTAACATAATTACAATAGATGAATATCGCATTGTATGTTCTCCTTAAAAATCTTCGAATAAATTCAAACCTCCGGTTTGGGTTCGCGGGTCATGAGTTCGACAACGGCTTCTTTGGGGTTTTTGTCTTCAAACAGTATCCGGTACACCTGCTCCATAATGGGTGTTTCCACGCCGTACGTCAGTGCAAGCTTGCGGATAGACCTTGCCGTATTGACACCCTCCGCAACCATCACCATGTCATCGAGAATCTCCTGCAGTTTTCGACCCTTCCCCAGTTCTTGACCGACGTACAGATTCCTGCTAAGCTTACCCATGCAGGTCAGAACCAGGTCACCCATACCGGAAAGACCGGCAAACGTTTTTTCACCGGCGCCCATCTTAACGCCCAGCCGGGTCATTTCCACAATGCCGCGCGTCAGAAGCGCAGCTTTCGAATTATCTCCGAATCCTACGCCATCCGCAATACCGGTGGCAATCGCCATGACATTTTTAAATGCTCCGCCGAGCTCGACACCCGTAACATCCGTGTTGACGTACACCCGGAACGCAGGACACATGAACAATTCCTGGACTTCCGCAGCATAAGACTCATCCGAAGAAGCCGCAACCACCGCTGTCGGAATTTCACGTGCAACCTCTGCGGCAAAACTCGGTCCCGACAGTACGGCGACCCTGTCCGCCGTCAATCCCGGAATTCCAGCAAGCAATATCTCCGACATCCGCATAAGGGAATAGTTTTCAATACCCTTTGTGGCACTGATGAATTTTCTACCTTTCATCAAAAACGCTGCAGCCTGTTTTGATACCGACCGGAATACGTGCGACGGAACGGCAAATATAATATATTCTCCTTCCGGCACAGCATCTTCAATGTAATTTGTAACCGTGACGTTATCAGGCAGTTTTATACCGGGCAGGAATACCCGGTTTTCTCTAAATTTTTGCATCGATTCGACAATATCTTTTTGAAATTCCCAGACTGTTACGGGATAACCTTTCCGTGCCAACAGAATTGCCATCGCCGTTCCCCAACTGCCCCCACCGAGTATGCAGACGCTATTTCCACGTGAATTTGTTTTCAGTTCCATTGATGAGTCTCTTTATATTACTGCGGTGCGTGTAAATTATTAACAAGCTTATAATTAACGTAAAAATAAGTAAAGGCATTTCTATTTCATGGTGCATTATGAATTTTCTCACGGACATAATTACCGCTAAAGTTACTGCTGCGGAAATGGAACCGAGCGAGACATAGCGAGTTGGAAACGCTGCGATACAAAATACTACAATACAAACGAGCGTCGTACCGGGAGCTAATCCAAAAAACATACCCGCCGCAGTGAGTACACCCTTGCCGCCTCTGAAACCTGCAAAAACCGTCCAGACATGACCGCATACGGCGGCAAGTCCGGCTAAAATCTGCACAAGGCTTTCACTTACGGGAATCTCTCCGAAAGCTATCCGTGAAATATACACTGTCGCAATGAAACCCTTCGCCAGGTCAAGCAGACCGACAACTACCCCTGCCTTCCAGCCAAGCACCCGGAACACGTTCGTAGCACCGGGATTCCCGCTGCCGTGTTCGCGGATGTCGATACCCCTCAGCAGTTTTCCGGCAATTATACTGGTCGGGATCGACCCGGTGAAGTAACCGAGAATTAAAATTATAAATATCGAAAGCATTTTAAAAATTCAATTAAATGACAATACTTCTATGTCCGTATGAACGCGCCGCGGCGTGTTCTTATTAATTACGGAATCATGCTGCATCCCATGAACACGCCATGGCGCGTTCCTACATATACAAGTTTTCAGGATTATTCTTGTCAATTTCCCACTTCAGCGGATTGTCTAAAATGTATTGACGTGTATCGGTTAATTCTTTTTCATTGCGT